>CAIYQV010000117.1 GCA_903928365.1 uncultured Flavobacteriia bacterium | reverse complement strand
TTGGATCAGCATTGTGAACAGCGATACCTGCCCAGAAGTTTCCATATTGCTGCTCAAAACGATCCATGAATACGGCTCCTCTCGGGCACCATTGACACCACGTACCAGTACCTTCTTCTCCTACAACCATTTTGCCAGGAGCAGGAACAACAGGATTCACCGTGATGGCGATCGTATCATCTGTTTGATTATCATCAGACACACCATTCACATCAACGATCGAAATTGAAGCAGGCAAAGATCCAGCTGACAGTGTTACACTAGGGAAAGTAACCGTGTAACTTGCCAGAGATGCTATATTCTGACCTGAAACGGATTGAGGTGTTTGTACCCCATTGTAATCCAGGACTACATTAAAATCAGTAATAGCTGTAGAACCTGCGTTTACAATTGTAGCTGTTGGAGTAACTGTTTGAGTAGCTATGTTTCCCCCTATATTCAAACCCGCCATTGCAGCGTTGAGGTTCTGAATCGTATACGGCTGATGATCAAAACTTACATCATCGACATAGAACTGACTTCCCTGAAGAGGGAACAAGTCAACTGAGGCCAACGAATTCACACTATTTTGCCAAACTCCTATGGAAGTTCCATCAACAAAAGCCTCCCAAATACCTAAGGTCAGATTTGCTTCAATTCGCAAGGTAAACCAAGAGGCATGTGTAAATGACCCCACTGCAAGATCAGCTGTTGCTCCATCGTCAATGGTTAACATCCCATTGGCCATGTTCACATTCAGAGCCCATGTGGTACCAATCGGATTGACTGCCTGAAAATTAAAATAGGCAGATTTACCTGCAGAAACATAAAGATCAGACTGATATGTAAATACCCCATCATTGTATACTGACCCAAAACTTAACACACAATCCTGAGGTCCACCTCCAGATGCTGTCGAATTGAGGTATATTGATTTCGTTCCAGAGCTCGCTTGCGCTGTAGAAACAATTCCTTCTTCTGCTCCCCCTTCTGTTCCGCTCCAGGTAGTCCAAGAGGTACTTTGTGGTCCAACTGCGCCTGTATTGTAGGATTCGAAGTCATCCGAGAAAAGCTGACCGAAGGCACTCGAACCGACGAGTAATAATCCAATTAATAGTGTATTCTTTTTCATGAAATAAATTTTAAAGTCAAAGTAAGGTAATTCATTATACAAAAACATTCTAATAAATCAGACCATCCTTGTATTCTTACCGAAGTTAGTTGAAATATCTGAAATCCTGTCCTTTCTTAATAGATTGAACGGATTCAAAAATCAAACGGATCGTTTCTTCCACATCCTCTTTTCGCACCATTTCGACCGTAGTATGCATATAGCGCAGCGGTAAAGAAATCAATGCACTGGTCACTCCTTCATTCGAATACGCAAACGCATCGGTATCTGTTCCTGTAGCTCTGGAAGCAGCTGCACGCTGGAAAGGAATTTTGTTCTTTTTGGCTGTTTCAATGATTAGTTTTAGGAGGTTATTTTGTACCGCCGGACCATAGGTCAAAACCGGACCATCACCCGATTTCTGATCGCCGTTCTCGATCTTATCCACCATGGGTGTATGCGTATCATGGCATACATCCGTTATGATCGCGACATCCGGCTTGATCTTTCGTGCAATCATTTCAGCTCCGCGCAATCCCACCTCTTCCTGGACGGAATTAACGATGTACAATCCAAAAGGTAGTTTAACCTTTTGTTCTTTCAAAAGTCGAGCAACCTCTGCGATCATGAATCCGCCTACCCTATTGTCAAGTGCTCTACCCACATAGCGATTTTTATTCAGGATCATGAATTCATCTTCAAATGTCACAACACAACCTACATGCACACCCAGCTTTTCCACTGCTTCTTTGGAATCACATCCACAGTCCAGAAAAATGTTCTTCATACTTGGAGTTTCTTCTTTCTGCTGACGCATATGGATTGCAGGCCAACCAAATACGGCTTTTACAACACCTTTGTCTGTATGGATATTGACTCGCTTGGATGGTGCGATCATGTGATCAGAACCACCGTTTCGACGCAAATAAATAAATCCATCCTTGGTAATGTAATGAACAAACCAGGAGATCTCATCTGCATGTGCCTCAATCACTACTTTATATTCCGCACCAGGATTGATCACACCAACCACCGAACCGTAGTTATCTGTAAAATACTCGTCGATATAAGGTTTAATGTAATCCAGCCACATACGCTGACCATCCGATTCAAATCCCGTTGGACTCGGATTATTTAAATACAGTTGAAGGAACTTCTCCGATTTTGTAGTAATAATTTTTTTCATGTCTAATTTGATTGAATTGTGATTCGTAAATCACCTCATTAAGGTAATATTCCCTTTAATAATAGATTCTGCCCCGTCTATACAAACTGCTTTCAGGTAATAATCGTACACATCCGGATCGAGCTGTTTCCCACGGAAGGTGCCATCCCAGCCAATTGTTCTGTCAGTGGACTCAAATACCATTTCACCCCATCGGTCAAACACCCGGAAAAGCATTCCTTCGATCAATTGACCTCTCACAAACAGCACGTCATTCTCATTATCTCCATTCGGAGAAAATGCGTTTGGAACAAAGATGAAGGGTTCACCGCAGATAGATGTAAACACCTTCACCAATACCGTATCTGATTTTTCACAGACTCCATCACTCACTGTGAGTGTGAACAGGGTATTCTGCAAAATATTTGCCGTCGTACTTTGCATGGAAGGATTTGAGACTGCTGTTGGTGGCAACCATTCATAACTCACTAATCCTGATGGTTGTCCACTAAGTGTAACGGTGGTCCCCACAGGCACATTGTATTCAGAAGCACTTGCGATGACAGAACCGGACGGTAAGGTACCAACCGCCACAAAAATAGAGTCGGTCACTACACACCCATTGGATGCAGAAGCCGTGACATAAATGTATTGAGAAACCGTAGGTTGAACCGTTACTTGCGATGCCGCTCCACCCGAAACGATTAACGAATCTGGTGCCCAGTCATAGGTAAATGTGAAAGATGTACTTGAATTGGTGGCAAGGAGCTGTGCTGTTTCTCCAATGCAAATCGAATCTGTACCACTCAAAAGTATGGCTGAACTGATGAAATTCACCACCACACTATCTACCTGATAGCAACCCGCATTACCCGCCATTACATAAAATACGGTTGAACCGGAAGGGGTGATATTCAACACAGAATCGGTCAGGTCAGTGTTCAGCGTGTCACTGAAATCGGGGGATGTTGACCAAACAAAATAATCCGCCGTACCTTGGGAATCAGCTGTCATCTGAACAGGCACCGGCGCACACAATTCAATATCTGAACCCGCGGAGATCTGCAAGGAGTCTGTCACCGTAATCGTGATCTGTGCGGTATCCGTCAATAGGCAAACACTGTCCGTAACGTATAAATAGATATCATAAATTCCAGGTGTATTGTAGGTTACAACCGGATTGAAAATAATGGAAGTGGTATCCCCATTACCAAAATCCCAAACATAGGAATCCGATTCCGTAGAGAAATTATCCAGGGTAACACTAAAGGTAGCACAGCCAAGTGTTTGATCTGCCGTAAACTGCGCATTAGGTATCAACTGAAAATCAAATTTGAATACGATGTTATTACAGTTGGTACTTAAATTATCATTTGACCATGCACCCGGTGTTGTCGGGAAATCCGAAAATCCACCACATCCTCCACATACAGATTGATACACCACCCCATTTTTATCAAAACGAGATGTTCCACCATCCACGTGTTCACGTGCCTGAGCTCCCCCTAAGTAAGAGCCGTACAACATTGAATTGAACGATTTATCGATCACTAATAAATAAAAATCGAAACCGTTCGCAGGGTTTTGCTGGAATGCATTCGACGTCACCGGCATCCCCGTCAGGGCGACGCTCTGTAAAATGTTTGCTCCCCATCCGGAGATATACATGTTTCCGCAGATATCGACAAGAAAAGCAGAAGGAGAAATATTTGCGGATGCACCTCCGTTTCCGAAAACCGTTGAATTGAGATTCGTTGACAAGGTAGGATCAAGCTTGATCACATACTGACTACTTCCCGGATTGACAAAGGCAGCATTGTTCACGGGAAACTGCCCCACTGTTGACTGTCCTACGAGGAAAACATTGTCATTTCGGTCAATTTCAACAAAAAAACTTTGATCGTAATTGGGTGTTCCAATATATGAAGCCTTTGTGATCGTCGCAGCTGAGGGATTCAATTTCACCACAAATCCATCCGTTTTTCCACCGTTGTATGCGGGCTGCCATGAACCTACAGTTCCACTCAAATTGGTTGAACTGGTACCCCCTGCAAAGACAATGTTCGCACTGGAGTCGATCTTGACAGAATAACAAGCGTCGTTGTTGCTTCCTCCATAGTAACTGGACCACATCAATGTAGACAAATCAGAAGTAAGTTTGAATACGACGCCATCCTGCATCCCAGAATTGGTAGGCTGAAAGGCATTAAGAACCGGGAAATTAGTAGATCTGCTGCACGATGCCACAATGCAATTCCCAACTGAATCCAGCATGATCTCTCCTCTGAACTGATCACCGTAGTTTGATGTCAATGAATCGTATGCAGCTACCGAACTGTAGGTCCCTGATGTTACTTTAGTGTTGACCCCATCATTTGAACTTCCACCCATATAGGTTGAAGCCAACAGGTTATGTCCGTTTGCACTTAGCTTAGCCACATAAATGTCCGTCCCCTGGTTGGTGAAATAAACTCCGTTGTAATAGAAGTCGGCATTGGCCACACCACCTGCATGAGTAGTCTGATAGCCATTCACCATCGGAAAATCAGTACTGGAGGTGGCTCCGTAGACGTATAAATTATTTTGTTTATCGCAGATCAAACTGTGTGCGGTCTCTGAACCCTGATCCTGACCCCCTCCCCCCAGGTAGGTCGCCCATTGCATCGAACTGCCGTCCTGACTGTACTTGGAAATAAATACATCTGTGATCCCGTAGGTTGGATTCACAGGAACTGTGAAATTAGACCCAACATCGAACGCCTGATTATCAGGCATCGGATAGGCATTTCCGAACACTGTTCCTGCAGAGTACGCCGTGCCATCATAGCCGTAAGTTGCTGTCATTCCAAAGTTGTCTGTTACTGATCCGGAGTAGGTCGCAAAAACGAGCACAGGGTCAATGATGAGCTGAAATGCAGGGTCGTATTTACCTAATTGGAACGACAGTTTCTCCTTGTTTAACAAAAAGGAGCAAGGTACCTCAACCACGTTTCCGTGAATGATCTGATAAGCATACGGCTTTTGCTCGATGATCTGTCCCAACTCCGTATCAATGAGTAAATTTCCTGAACCGTCCAAACGCACATTTCGCTGACCTGCGTAATTCATTCGAATCTGATCTGCTTTTGCTCCCGGTTGCACATGGAACTCGTACTTCAAATGCCATTTGTCCTCCAGGAGTTTTAGATCAATCCCATCATATAACTCTCGCAAATATGCCTCTTGATACGCATGTACATCCGAAGCCCAGCGGTCGGGATCATTTCCAACAAAATAATTGTAATAATACGTTGAAGGCTGTTCCTTTTCAACCACTTGCACTTCATTCGAACCTTCAAAATTGAGATGAACGATGGTTTGACGGATTTTTGGCTCCCGCTTACTCTCTCCGGGATGATCATGAATTTCACGTAAGGCCGAAAGATCCTGCAGATGAAAAAGGAGCTTGTTTTGTTGGATCCATAGATTTCCTCCAGCAAATGGTGCTTTGAAAAGAACCTCGTTGGGCCATTGCCCTTTATTCTCCTGAAAGGCAAAACGCTGATCATGTGGATGATCGATCTCCTGAGCCATAGCTAAAAAGGCAAGCATGCCGGTAAGGGTCAAAAAGAAAGTTCGGATCATTCCGGTAAAGTTTGTGACTAAAATAATGCATTTTGGTGTACAAGCAATGCTTCTTCAGCTGCACAGGGTTGATAAAAATAACTATTTTCGTGAGGTCCCTTCTGGGATTGAAAATTACCGCCTAAAAATGCAACAAAACAATAGAATATCAGCCCTTTTCGGAATACAATATCCTTTAATTCAAGCAGGTATGATCTGGTGTTCTGGATGGGAACTTGCCTCTGCCGTTTCTAATGCAGGTGGATTGGGCATCATTGGTTCGGGATCTATGTATCCTGAGGTACTGGATGAACACATTCAAAAATGTAAACAGGCTACAGATAAACCTTTTGCGGTAAATCTTCCAATGCTTTATCCAAATATTGAGGAGCACATTCAAACAATCATTAAACACAAAGTTCCAATTGTTTTTACTTCTGCAGGAAACCCAAAAACCTGGACAGGTCATCTTAAAGAACACGGGATTAAAGTGGTCCACGTCGTTTCGAGTGTGAAATTTGCTTTAAAGGCTCAAGAGGCTGGTGTTGATGCAGTCGTAGCTGAAGGATTTGAAGCAGGAGGTCATAACGGAAGAGATGAAACAACCACCATGTGCCTGATCCCGATGGTAGCGAAAGAACTTTCCATCCCATTGATCGCCGCGGGCGGAATCGGAACCGGAAAAGGAATGCTGGCTGCGATGAACCTGGGCGCTGATGGTGTTCAGATCGGAAGTCGTTTCATTGCTACACCCGAATCCAGTGCACATGAGAATTTCAAGCAAACGGTAATCGACACACCCGAAGGAGGAACACAATTAACATTAAAAGAACTGACGCCTGTTCGACTGATCAAAAATGCTTTTTACAATGAAGTAGAATCGGCCTATCAGCGTTGTGCCTCGCAAGAAGAACTTAAAGCACTGCTGGGACGCGGGCGTGCAAAAAAAGGCATGTTCGAAGGCGACTTGATCAACGGGGAACTGGAAGTTGGCCAGATTTCAGGTTTAATTCAAGAGATCAAACCGGCTGCAGAAGTAGTGGAAGAAATCCTCGATGAATTCCGCGCAGCACTCAACGAACAACAACAGTCTAAATTTCAATTCTAAATGATCACATTCGACCGCTTTACCTTACCAAACGGCTTAACCGTACTATTTCTCAAAGACATTACTACTCCGATGGCTGTCGTCAACACACTGTATGATGTTGGTGCTCGAGATGAATCCGAGGATAAAACAGGTTTTGCCCACTTGTTTGAGCACTTAATGTTCGGAGGTTCGGTAAACATTTCCGATTTCGATGCGCCGCTCCAAATGGCCGGTGGCGAAAGCAATGCTTTCACTTCCAATGACATTACCAATTATTACGATGTACTGCCCGCAAAGAACATTGAAACGGCCTTATGGCTGGAATCAGATCGGATGCTTTCTCTTGCTTTTACCCCTAAAAGTCTGGAAGTACAGCGTAATGTAGTGATCGAAGAGTTTAAACAACGTTACCTAAACCAACCTTACGGGGATGTCTGGTTGCAGTTACGTCCACTTGCTTACCACAAGCATCCATATAAATGGGCTACGATCGGTAAGGAGGTTAGGCATATTGAAGAAGCTACCATGGAAGATGTACGTGGTTTTTTCTCGAAGCATTACGTTCCATCAAATGCGATCCTTTGTATTGCAGGGAATTTCGAACTGGATGAGATCAAAAGGCTCGTTGAGAAATGGTACGGAGATATTCCGGGAGGAAAGAAACCGGCAAGAATCCTTACTGCTGAACCTGTGCAAGAAGAATACCGTGAAAAAACCATTGAACGCAAGGTTCCGGCTCATGCATTCTATTACGCATTCAAGATGCCTGAAAGACGCAATGAAGGATACTATATGGCAGATGTACTTTCCGATGCATTGGGAAGAGATAAGTCTTCACGCTTGTACGTTTCGCTTAAAAAAGAGCAGCAGCTGGTCTCGGACATCAATGCCTACATTACAGGTTCCCTTGATGATGGTTTGTTAATGATTTCCGGAAAACTAAACGATGGCATCAGCTTTGAAGAACTGGACCGTGCCCTTTGGAACGAACTCGAGAAACTGAAAGCACATCCGATGCATGAATCAGAACTGCAGCGTTTGATGATCAAAATCAAAACGGCCAGAGAATTTCAGGAACAAGGTCTGTTAAACAGAGCCATGAGTTTATGCCTTTTTGAATTGCTTGGAGATGCAGAAGGAATCAATCTTGAACATAAGATCTATGATTCGATCCAACCGGAACATCTGCACGAGACAGCTATCCACCTATTTCGTAAAGAAAATTGTTCGCTCCTGAAAATTAAAGCCACCAACGATGCTGAATAGAACCTTAACACCTCAACTCAAGGAGATCGATCAGATCGATTTTGTTTCTCCTGTAACACATGTTATTAATGGTAATGCCCTACTTTACCACATGGCTGAAGTCCCGAATGAAACTAGTCGTTTGGACCTGTATTTTGATGCAGGAACAGCACGCGGAGAAAGAGCCGTTGCCGGATTTGTAAATGGCATGTTGCTTTCCGGAAGTGAGCAGGTGTCAGCCACAGAGATCCAGTCTCAGATCGATGCGCTTGGTGGTTTTTATGAGTCAGGTATTTCGCAGGAAACAGCTGTCATTTCCATTTATGCCCTAAAAGAGCATCTTCTTGAGGTCTTCAGAATCTTTGCACAGGCATTGGAAGAACTTTCATTTACAGAAAAAGAAATAAAAGAATTACTGAACGATCGCCGCCAGAAGTATAAAGTGAATTTAGAAAAAGTAAGTTTTCTTGCTCAACGTGAATTCCAAAGGCGTCTTTTCCACGATTCGATCTATGGAAGAGTGTCTGATGAAACTGATTTCGCGAAGGTAGAAAGAGAAAATCTGATCGCCTTTTTCAATGAGCATTACCTTCATGGCCTATATAAGGTGGTGGTAGTTGGAGCTGTTCCTGAAAATGAGATCAATGAGTTAATAGCCTTGTCTGCCCAATGGGCAAAAGGATCGCCTAACAAATATGAAACTACCCTGGAAAACAAAAAGGAAAGTCATTACCTTGAGAAAGATGGTGCCTTACAGACAGCTATCCGTTTGGGTAGGATCCTTTTCAATAAAACGCATGAAGATTACCTGGATTTCCTGGTATTAAATACGATCCTGGGGGATTATTTTGGAAGTCGTTTGATGTCAAACATTCGTGAAGACAAAGGATATACTTATGGCATCGGTTCGATGGTAGCTGAATTGCACGAAACAGGTTATTTTCTGATTGCTACAGAGGTAGGGAAAGACGTCAAGGATGCCGCTTTGGAGGAGATCAAAAAAGAACTGAAACTTCTTCAGGAAGAACTTGTGGATGAGGAAGAATTAGCGCTCGTGAAAAATTACATGCTCGGTCAGTTACTGAAAAGTGCGGATGGCCCGTATTCCATGACGGATCTTTTTCTGAGTGTAGAACCCCACGGCCTTGATCTCGATTTTTACAATAAATCCATAGATGCCCTTCATGAGATCACCCCGGAAAGAATTCAGGAATTAGCCAAACGTTATCTGAATTGGGAGGATTTTACCATTGTAGCTGCAGGATAGTTTTTCAAAAGAGCAAACTAAAACAGGGTACACTACGTTTTACACTCAGATGATTCGGTTCATACTCACACTTCTATTGATTCTCAGCGTTAAATCGTTCGCATGGGCTTCACATGTTATGGGAGGAGAGATCACCTGGATCTATCAGAATGGAAACTACGTTTTCACGTTGGTCTTTTATCGTGATTGCAATGGTGCGGATGTGAACACCGTTTCAGAAACCATTCGTGTCTGGAATCACCCCACCGTTACATCGATCACGTTACCTTTTGTTGCCAGAACAGATATTTCCCCTACATGTAATCCAGTTGTCGGTTCACCTCCTCAACTGACATGTGGCTCCGGAACTTCAGGAGGCAATGGCATCGGTGCTATTGAAAAGGTGGTATACAGAAGTGCTCCTATTGCGCTAAGCGGTGCTCCTCCAGCTCAGGGATGGGTGTTTACCTATGAGAATTTCTCCCGAAGTGCAGCAATAACGAACATTACCAACCCTTCCACCTACGGAACGACGATCGCAGCAAAGATGTATGCGCTGCCAGGAGGTACTTCTGTTGATTCCTCACCCACCTTTCTGCAGGAACCTTATTTTGTAAGCTGTGCCGGCGATCCCTATGTATACAATATGAATCCGGTAGATCCGGATCTGGATTCCATCTCCGTTTCTTTTGGAATTCCTTACAACAATTTCCCATCAGGAGTGTACAACCCACCTACCAATCCTATTCCTGTACCTTTCGATCCGGGATTTACTTTTTCCTCTCCCACTCCGAGTGCCTCGATCAGTCCAGGAAGCATGCCCGCTCAGATAGACCCTATCACTGGGCAACTTACGTTCACTTCAAACCTTTCGGGAAATTTTGTTGTGAAAGTGCTTGTCAAAAGTTACCGCTATGGAATCTTGATTGCTGAGGTAGAACGGGAAATGCAGCTGGTCGTGATGGCTTGTTCAGCGAACAACAACCCACCTGAAATTATACCCCCTTTTGCCGGAAATGGGAATTATTTTACAACTGTTTATGCAGGTGATGCTGTAAATTTCGACCTGATAGCAACCGATGTCGAGTTATTGCAGGATGGTAGTCCTCAACACAATATCTTATCAGCTTCCGGACCAATGTTCGGAACAGGTTTTTCTTCAACCACTGGATGCGCAGTAGCTCCCTGCGCCACCCTAACTCCTCCACCTTTAATCACTGGTATCCAAGGGGTAACAACGAATTTCAATTGGCAGACCACATGCGATCATTTAATTGCTACCGACGGATATATAATGGATGCAGTACCATTCAACTTTGTATTTCGTGTTCAGGATGACTTCTGTGATGTCCCAAAAGTTTCCTACGCGACCATCACAGTAAATGTGATCAATCCCGGAGTGATTCAAGCAACACAAATTAAGTGCATTCAAACAGATGCTCTTGGGAATGTATCACTGAACTGGGGCATCGTAACAGACACCATCGGCACATTCGTTTCTTACAACGTATATTCGGTACAAAATGGCTTACTTGTAACAATCCCTTCGATCGGAACAACAAGTTGGACAGATCCTGGTGTGTCGCAGCAAAATGATTATTATATAGCCGTTGTCTCAGGTTGTAACGGAAATACATTACGATACAGCGACACCCTTTCCAATATCTACCTGAATGTTACCAATCCATCCGACGGTACAGCTGTCCTGACGTGGAATGATCCCGCATCAACAGCTACCCCGTCCATGGGTTCTTACTACCACATTTTGCGTGAATATCCTGCAGGAACCTGGACGCTGCTTGACAGTGTAAGCTACGGAACGAATTTCTACAAAGACACGATTGACATCTGTGCAGCTTACCTGAATTATCAGATTGTGCTTCCAACTGTACCATGTGATTTTACTTCTAACATTGACGGTGATAATTTCACAGACATGCTCACACCGCTGATTCCTGTGATCTACTCTGCGAGTATTGATACGCTCACCGACGAACTTATTTTAACCTGGAACGAAAATTCAGCGGACGACACCTATGGATACGTCGTTTACACCTATGATGCAGGTGGTTTTCTGGTTGAGTTGGATACGGTATGGGGTATTTCGAACACTACTTACACCTATTCACCAGATATCACTCAAGGGCCATTAACGTACACGGTAGCAGCATTCGATTCTTGTTTCACCAGTGCGGTACCACCAACGTATCAGACATCGGCAAAGGCTGATATCCATACAACCGTTTTCCTTACGAATGAATTGAATTTGTGCGAAAACATGATCAAGCTAAACTGGACTGCCTATGTGGGATGGCCAAATGATACCCATTACGTCATCTACGGAAAAACCGGTGCAGGAAGTTATTCCATATTGGGCGAAACAGATGAAAACACGATTTCTCTACCTGTAATTCCTCTGGAAGATTATTGTTTTTTCATAAAAGCTATTTCCTATGACAGCGTGTTCACCGCATTCTCTAATCGCGTTTGTCTGAATGTGATCGCGCCAACCCAACCTTCTTACCATTACCTTCAAAATGCGACTGTTCAGGGTAATCATGTGGATCTTTATCATTTGGTAGATGCCTCCTCCGGTGTCACCGCAATTGCTTTTGAAAAAGTCAATAAGGAGGGAGTTTTTGAGGAAATTGCCCGAATACCGGTTGTCTCTGATTATGTAAGCTACACCGACACATTGGTAGACGTGCAGCATTTCAGTTATACGTACCGTGCCAGAATTGTAGATAGCTGCGGTAGTCTCGGAGCCGCTTCCAATACCGCGCGAACGATCTTATTGAACATACAGAAAGATGAAGTCCGAATGCTCACTTACCTGAACTGGAACCCATATGATATTTGGGATGGAACGGTTGTCGCTTATCGTATCTACAGAGATACAGGCACAGGATACAGCAATCCGCCACTGGCATTTTTACCACCTACGCAGTTCAGTTTTGAGGACGACCTGACAAATGTTGGCTTCAATGGAAAGGTGTGTTACTATGTTGAAGCAATTGAGGGAGACAATATCTATAATGACAACAAACTAAGTGCTTCGAATGAGGCTTGTGAACTTTTTGAACCCATCGTATATATTCCGAACGCATTTACTCCTGGAGGCATCAATCCAATTTTCTATCCTGTACTTTCCTTTTTCGATCCTGCCGACTACGACTTTACCATTTTCGACCGCTGGGGTCAAGCGATCTTTCAAACCAATGACGCGACAATCGGTTGGGACGGCATCATCAACGGAACCAATAACCTTGCAGAAACGGGCACCTACCTTTATATGGTCAAAATGCATGACGGAGAAGGAAATGAGATCATCCGCAGAGGGTTTGTGAGTTTGTTGAAATAATTTCATTTAAGCGAATATAATTTGGCTGATTCTATTCTAAAGTATTGCTTATTTTTTCTTAAATTAGTTTCTCACATTTTCACATAACATGAGCTTAACCCTTCATATCCATGACACCTCAAAGCCAGAGGTAAAAGCATTTCTTGATTACGTAAGATCATTGAAATTTGTAGAGATTGAAGAAGAAACAATATTGATTGATCCGGATCAAATTGAGGCCGTCGAAGAAGCTCGTGAATCCTACAAAATATCCGGTGGCAAAACGAGTACGGAGGTCATAGATTCTATGAAAAAAAAGTACCCTAAGGCTTTTAAACCATGACAATTCTATGGTCTAAAAAGGCTGAAGAGGATTTTGAATCGAATATTATATACCTACTTGAAAATTGGAGCACCGAAGTAGTTCAAGAATTTACCTCTGAAACAGAAAAAGTGCTTAATATTCTGGCGATCAACCCAAAGGCTTTTCAGCAAAATATCGTGATAAAATGCCATGTCGTTCCAATTACAAAACAAATCACCTTGTTTTATGAAGTAAAGAAAAATCAAGTTATTCTTTTACGTTTCTGGAACAACTATCAAAATCCAAGAAAATTGAAGGTTAAGCCGAATAAGTAAACCGTCACTCAAAGAATACTTCAAACTGTTATTTCTTTTAATATTCAGCGTTTCTCATAAAAACCTGAATTATGAAAACAACTTTTCTTTTTTTAATCCTTGGCTTGACTGCATACGGACAAATGTATCAGCGAACAGGTAAAAATATCGGTCTGACGCTCGGCGCCCAGTATTCATTCCTTCAAAATGATCAAAGCGTCACGGGATTAGGCGGATCCGTTGGTCTGATTCATATGATGAAACCCGGGATCTATCTGAAATCAGGTTATTCCTATTCAAAAAACAATGCGTCCGAGTATTTCCGTCCCGAATTGGCTGCCCCAGCAGTGCATCAATCTGTGGATGCCTCAGTACTCATCGACAAAAGAATACTAAAGCTTTCGCACGGACGTCCCATAGCCTCCGCTTACGGTTGTCACTATTTTTCAATCGGTTTGATAGCCGCTCCGGAGTACC
>CAIYQV010000116.1 GCA_903928365.1 uncultured Flavobacteriia bacterium | reverse complement strand
TGCTTTTCCAATCGAAGACTTTGATGCATCGTGTGTTTCAAAAGCTGAATTTGAATAGAAATAATTTTTAAAATTATGCTTCACTTACAATCAACAAATTTATGGTATGGCATATGACGCGTGGAACAAATATGCCATATATTGGGCCGACAATTCAGAATTAGTTTACAATCATGAAAACCAACAACTCGATCCGTTAGTTGCATGTCTTCATTATGGGCAAGATGATTTATTTGTTGGAAATTTCTCTAAAGTTCCCGGTTGGATGGGGGCAAAATCCTCCTACGCAATCTCGATACGTTTAGTAAGGGATTTGTAGACAGGACTCAAAGGGAGGGTAGCAACCCAAAAGAGAGGATAGACCCCATGGTTATTTTATTTTAATAATGAAATAATTTGATTTACTCTTCTAAATATCAATCAAGAAGTATAACTCACTCCGGATGTCTTTGAAAAGTTGAAAACGGCTTTCAACTACCTGGCCTGAAATGGAACTGAAAAAGTCTTCTAAAATCATCCCACCCTTTATGGATTTTTAACTTGATTTTCATCTGTATTGAACCGATGCCTTTGAGGAATGTATCAAGCCTCGAACTCAAAAGATCAAACTATGAAAACGACTCAATTAAAAAGAACAGCCTCCATTTCAGGATTCGCAATACTGGCTTTGCTCAATTCTTGCAGTGAACGGGTTGCGCAATGTGATGCATATAGTGCGAACACCGGATCAGTATCAGGAAATACATCACTGGTTCAATCTCAGACAATTCAAACTTCAGCTCCCGTTGGATTATATGAAAATAAGCAGCAAATTACGTACGGAGTTAAATCTAAAAATGCTCAGGATAAAATGGCCTTTCGAAGCGTTTCTAATCCCGGATTTGCACATTACAGCGGATATTCTGAATTAAATTCATTGGAAGAAGTAACTATCCGAAAGTCAGAACAAAGGTCTCGCAATCGGTTTGAAGCAGATGAGGATCGAAATGCATTGTCTGATACCACGGAAGGAATTCATGCTGTAGATCCATTAACAAACTCAAAAATGCATATTCCGGATGTGGCAGCACTTTATGAGCGGTACAACCCATTTCAGGAGAATGACTGGGTTAGTGCTGGAAAAGAAGCGAAAAGCACCTTTGGAATAGATGTGGACAATGGGTCATATACGAATTTTCGACGATTTGCAACAAACAGTCAGTTACCCCCAAAGGATGCGATTCGCGTGGAAGAATGGTTGAACTTTTTCAATTACAAATTAGAAGCGCCATCAGCCAGTGATCGTCACCCACTGAAAATTACGACTGAGTCCGGTATATGTCCATGGAATACAAACGATGAATTAGTAATGGTTAAACTGCAGGCCAAACAACCTGTGGAGAAGGATCTGCCGGCTTCCAATCTCGTATTTTTGGTGGATGTAAGTGGTTCGATGAATATGCCCGATAAACTGCCATTAGTGCAGGAGTCTATGGAAAAACTGGTCAATAAAATGCGGGCAGATGACCGAATGAGTATTGTGACCTACGCTGGATCAGCAGGAATTGCTTTAGAACCAACATTAGGTTCGGATAAAGACAGAATGATCAAAGCGATTCGATCCTTGAATTCCGGAGGGGGTACTGCGGGCTCAGAAGGTATCAAAACCGCCTATAAATTGGCTGAAACGCATTTCATGAAGGACGGGAATAACCGTGTGATTCTCGCAACAGATGGTGACTTTAATGTGGGTATGACCAATCAAGACGAATTAGTGAAATTGATCGAGGAGAAAAGGAAGACCGGGGTTTATTTAAGTGTTCTGGGTTTTGGAAAAGGAAATTTGAATGACGCCATGATGGAGCAGATCGCTGATCATGGAAATGGAAATTATGGGTATGTAGACAGTGAAAAGGAAGCTGATCGCATTTTTAATGCTGAATTTGCCGGTTCGATGTTTACGATTGCGAAGGATGTGAAGCTACAAGTGAAATTCGATTCCACGATGGTGGAAAAGTACCGGTTGATAGGCTATGAGAATCGGGTGTTAGAAAATTGGCAATTTGAAGCAGACAGCATTGATGCGGGTGACCTTGGTTTAGGACAAAATGTGGTAGCTTTTTATCAGGTGACACGCAAACCCGGTCAGCGTGGTAGTATTGGTCAGATCGATTTTCGCTATAAATCAATTGATTCGGACGTAAGCACGTTGCTTTCTGAACCTTTTATGATGCCGGTGAAGGAAATGAGTTCAGATTTTCTGTTTGCCAGTTGTGTGGTAGAATTTGCCATGTGTTTAAGAGAGAGTGAATTTCGTTCGAATGCAAGTATGTCGAAAGCGATCTTGCGTGGAAAACAAAATCTGGGTGATCCGAATGCCGGACTTTCCTATGAAAAACGCGTGGAATTTGTAGGTCTTCTTGAAAAAACGGCTCAACTGTGGGGTGATTATGTGGAAGAAGATGCAGTACAAAATACCAATGACCATTTTCCTGAACTCAAAATGTATCCAAATCCGGCAATAGATCATACGTTAATTGAGATACCTGCCGATCTCAGTGAGCAATGGAGTATTCAGCTCTTTTCACTTTCAGGTGAATTGGTGAAAATCCAGCATTTTGAGAAAACGACTTCTGGTCGGGTCGATTTGAATGGATTGGAACCGCAGACCTATTTGGTGAAGATATACAGTGGAGGCATGAATTTTGGTTATTTGCGTTTAGTGGTCATCTCCGGCTAGGCTTTTCTTGTCGGATTCTCAAGAAATGGTGACCTTTGAAAAACGAAAATGACATTTATGAAAGGAACAGTTCTTTTGGTAATCGGACTTTGGTTGAGTTTGGCAGCAAGTGCACAACCGACAGGTGCAGGTATTTATAAGATGAGATGGTTTGTCGACAAACGGTTGACCAATTCGTTCACGATCAATAATACAGGAACCACACCCTTAAACATTCCTCAGGCCTTGTATGATTCTGTAGTGAATGAAGTAATGAAGCTGGTTAAAGATGAGTTGTTCACCCAGGTACGTTTCATTTATCCGCTGAATAATCGGGGCGATGAAATGCGTTACACGACTACAACTGATCTCGTAGGAGGTTTGCCCCGAGGCACAAAGAAAAAAGCCATGAAGACGGAATACATGGAATACTACGTCAAGTTCAAGATCAATGTGGGTCTGAACAGTGTTGGTTCCATTGGCGGGGAAGTAGCGTCCTATTCCAGATTGAAACCATATGTTCAAATAAAAATGAAAGCGTATGGTCTGGATCGCAGAGTGAAAAAACGCAAAAATGCGCGAACAGGTAAATTTTCATCCATTGGAAGTTTTCAATACAATATCGGTGGAGTGACCATGACAAATACCAATGCCATTCCTATTGAACAAGTTGTAACAATGGTTTTCGAAGGTCTTGAAAAATTCAAAAACAAAAACAAATAGGTTAGCGATTCATCGATCAATTATGAATTGCCCATGCTGAATTACTCATTGTGAAAAGAATTTTTTAAACTTCTTAACCTACATCAAGAGTGTGAATTCTTATTGTTCCCAAATTTGTACCCTAATATTAATCTAGAAATTCAATTATGAAAAAAATCATTTTATCTGCATCAGTTGCCTTCTTGGCGTTCTCATTTGTGTTACTTGCTTCTATGGATTGGTCAAGCGACGCAGCACATTCCCGTTTTGGTTTTTCGATCAAGCACATGGGTATCACTGATGTGAACGGAGAATTCAAAAAATTCAATGTGACACTCAAAACACCAAATGGAGACTTTACCGGTGCTTCCATCGAAATGACAGCTGAAGCGGGATCTGTTTCCACAGGACTGGAAATGAGAGATAACCACTTGAAAACGGCAGATTTCTTTGACGTGGAAAAGTTCCCGACATTGTCTTTTAAAAGTACTGGTGTAACGAAACTAAAAGGAGTAGGATATGAAGTTACGGGTAATCTGACGATGCACGGTGTGACAAAGACGGTAACATTTGCGGCTGCGCACAACGGTACAGTGAAAAATGAAGCTGGTAAGAACGTGGCAGGGTTTAAACTGACAGGAAACATTAAAAGATCCGATTTTGGTGTTGGACAGCCTTCTCCGGGATTGTCAGATGAGGTGAAACTCCTTTGTGACCTTGAAGTGGTGCAGAATTAATCGTTTAAAAAAGAGGAATGAAAAACAGTTTTCTTTTTACCCTTGCGTTTCTGGCGTGTGCTAATTTGTTTGCTCAGCAATGGAAGATAGGTACTGATTACAAGTTGGCGTTTTCAAGCGCTGAAGTTTCGGGTATTTTTAAGGAAATGAGTGGTACGATCACATTTGATCCTGCTGCGCTTGGAACTTCTAAATTGGATCTTAAGATCAAAGTGGAATCTATTAGCACTGGTAATGGTATGATGAACGGACATGCCAAAGGGGAGGAGTGGTTTAATTCTGAAAAATATCCCAATATTTCCTTTGTGTCGTCCAAGATCGAGAAAACGGAATCAGGCTATAATGCTACAGGTAAACTAGAGATCAAAGGTGTGAAGAAAGACGTGACGATTCCATTTACCTTTGTGAAAAAAGGATCAAAAGGAACTTTCGTGGCAAAATTCAGTGTGAATCGCACTGATTATGGAGTTGGTAAAAAAGGAAACGATGTTTCTGAAACACTCAAAATCACAGCGACTCTTCCTGTAAACAAGAAATAAAATTGAATCAAACCGAATTAAAGCCTTCTCAGTAACGGGAAGGCTTTTTTTATGGTTGACAATAAAGGGTGTCCAAATAGAAGGAATAACCTGCCCATACGCCTAAGGCTCCTCCCGTAATGTTGGAAGGTACATTCACAGGAGTTGCGAAGGGACTGCCTGCGTTAGATTGTTGTGCATCCTTTTTCTCAAAGAACTCATACACCTTGCTATCCAGTCGAGATAATTTAATAAGAACGGTGTCTCCCAACTTGTAAAATTTATGGTATCCGTCAGGGAAGGTGGTGTCGGCTTTTGGATAGCGCGTTTCAAATTCAAAGGTTAATCCATTAAAGAACTGATCACTGAAATACGGGTTGCCGCGGTGGCGAAAGATCACGTCTTTTGGTTTGCCATCATTTTGCACGGTGATGTTCATTGGTTCCCATTTATAACAGTTGATGTCATTCGAGGGGTCACTTAATCGTGCCATACAGCTGCCAAAGGAATTATTTTGTGCATCTGCCTTCCAATAGACATTGTCCAGTTGAACAGGCGGTAATAAATAGGTAATCCCATTGTAAGATTTACCATTCCAATTAACATTTAGGGAATAGGATTTTCCTGTGATTCCGATTGCTCCCGGATCGGTTGTGGAAAATACAGAAATGGGCAGGAAGCTCACCTCATTAAACTCGATGGACAACATCTCTGCAACCCGTTTTTTAGATTCGTCAGGGAGGTCTGAAATAGTCATGGCTTGGAGCTGGAAGGTATTGGTGCCGTCATTCACCGAAACGGTTGCATTGGAAATAATAGAAGATAGATAGGCTGAAAGATCTGTTGGAGCGTATATATTTTGAGTGGTGGAAAGAATGACAATAGGGAAACCGTCCGTATCGATCCGTCCATCTACAACCAGTTGTTCTTCATATCCGGGAATGTCGATCTGCACTTCTTTGGTGCACGATACTAGTACGATAAGTAATGCTATGAGTGGGTAGAATAGGTGTAATTTCCATTGCTTCATAGAGGTAAAGGTAATTGAAAATGCGATTGTTTTAGGTTGTCGGAGTAGGGACTTTTGCTAAATTGTTTTTTTAACTTCGTAAGAAGTATTTTGAGTATGTCAAATGAAAGTGTAAGATTGATTGTCGACAGTGGATCCACCAAAAGTGACTGGGTATTATTGGGTTTGCCAACTCAAAAGACATTTCAAACGAAGGGATTCAATCCTGTTTTTCATAGTTCTGATTTTATTCAGCAAGAAATCGCTTCTAATGAAGACCTTTTTGCTTTAGCTGACCAAGTGCAAGAAATCTATTTTTATGGAGCAGGATGCTCTTCAGCTGAACGAAATGAAGTAGTGAAAAATGGTTTGAATGCGATTTTTCAAAATGCAAAGATCTGCGTGGATCACGATCTCACAGCATGTGCGTACGCTACTTTTGAAGGGGAAAAGTCCATTTCATGTATTTTAGGGACCGGCTCCAATGCTTGCATGTTCGATGGGGAAAAGATCACTC
>CAIYQV010000115.1 GCA_903928365.1 uncultured Flavobacteriia bacterium | reverse complement strand
TAGACTATTGTAAATCAGGAGATTGAATTTCCCCATGAAAAATAACAATAGTAACTTATTTTTTGATCAGAGGATAGATCAACCCTTCCAGACCATTCACTTTGATCTCATACATCTGTTGCAGCTGTACCCCTAACTTACCGGCTGGAAATCCTTTCTGACGTAACCAGACATAATAAGGCTCAGGGATATGCACCAAAAATTGCCCCTTGTACTTTCCATAGGGCATGCGCATATTCGCTAATTTGATGAGCTCTTCGTTAGACTCCAAAACTATTTAACAATAAGATTATCCCCTATTCGGGATTCTTTCCAATACTTCTTGCAGGTAATCCCAAAATTTTTGAACAGACGAGATCTGTACTTTTTCATCCGGGGAATGCGCCGCACGAATATTTGGCCCGAAAGAAATCATGTCTACACCCGGCAGGTGTTTTCCAAGTATCCCGCACTCTAGTCCTGCGTGGCAAGCTTTAATGTTCGGCTCGTCTTTGTAAAGTTCGCGGTACAACTCAGCCATAAGATTAAGGATCACAGAATCCGTATTTGGTTGCCAACCCGGATAATCGCCTGATTGAACGACCGAACAACCTACCGATTCGAAGGTGCAACGAATCGCATTTGCCACATCCCCCTTAGTACTTTCTACACTACTTCGTTGAAGTGATTGTGTTGTAAACGAACCTTCCGAAATGATAACTCTTGCCAGACTGGAAGATGTTTCCACCAAATCTTTAAAATCAGGACTCATGCGAAATACTCCGTTCGGCACGGCATATAAGCAATTAAGTATTTTTTCGAGATCAGAAAATGCTACTGCACCTCCTGAAGCATTGACATTTGAAAGCTCCATTTTGAAATGTGGTTCAATGCTTTTGTATTCTTCTTTAAGAATAGTTGCTACTTGTTCGATATGAGCCTTAACAGAAACGACAGCATCTTTTGAGACAGCCAGAATAACGTTTGCTTCACGCGGAATCGCATTACGCAAGCTACCACCGTCAAATGAAACAAGCTGATATTCCGAAACGGACAACAAATGATACAGGATACGTACCATCAATTTATTGGCGTTGCCTCTCCCCTTATCGATATCCATTCCGGAGTGTCCGCCAAGCAACCCAGAGATCGAGATTTTTAATCCAATTGAATTGCCATCAATAGTAACTTCTTTATAGGAATAGCTCGTATTCGTGTCTATTCCTCCCGCGCAACCGATGGATAATTCATCATCGTCCTCTGTATCCAGATTCAGTAAAATCTTACCGCTAAAATTACCGCCCTCCATTTTCATGGCGCCGGTCATTCCTGTTTCCTCGTCTATCGTAAACAAACACTCTAAAGCAGGATGCGGAATATCGGTTGAAGATAGTAAAGCCATGATTGTGGCTACCCCAATTCCATTGTCAGCACCGAGCGTTGTACCATTTGCTTTCACCCAGTCACCATCTACGATCATTTCAATTCCCTGTGTATCGAAATTAAATTCAGTTCCTGAATTTTTCTGATGCACCATATCCAGATGCGACTGCAAGATCACTGTCTCCTTTTGCTCCATTCCGGGAGTGGCCGGTTTTTTTATGATCACATTCTGAATCGCATCCGTCTTGGTTTCTAAACCAAGATTTTTACCGAAGTCGAGCATGAATTGGATCACACGCTCTTCTTTTTTGGATGGACGCGGAACGGCATTCAGGTCTGCGAAATGGTTCCAAAGGGATTGCGGGGATAGGGTTCTTATTGACATGATTGAATTTTAGGCACTAAACTTACCTACTTTTCTTTATCCACTAAAGAAAAAAATGCAAAAGACCACGAAGTAGCAGCAACGCTAAAATCGGTGCTGTTTATTCTTCAATTCATTCCACTCCTGAAATTGCGACCGTTTCGGTGATCCTTCGGCTTCCTCACGGTGCCCGCATTTCAGTTCGCTTCACTCTTTCAAAATAAAAGGCACCAATGAGTTATTCACTTCTCTAATTGAGTCAGCGATTTCCATTCATTCATTAAATCACACAATTCCGACAATGACATTCCATAATTACTTGGTAAGGCAGCATGATTTTCGGAAAGGAACTTAGCTATTCCTTTTCCAGTTTTGTGTTTTTTGTGATTCGCTGTGTAATCAAATTTGACAAACTTACTTTTACCTAAATATCCTACTTTAAACTGCTCAATGTCAGACCATTCAGTGAAATGAGATCGGAACAAACTTGTAGTCGTAAATCCTTCTTGCGTTAATGTTAGCTGGGTTGAACCAGGAATCAATTGAATAATAAAAGTCACGAAGCACAATCCAAAAAAAGAGGTGATCAACCATCCTTTCCATCCTTCCTCCTCTATCATGAAGATTCCTCCTGCGACAAACAGTAATGAAGTTACTGCAAACACGATCGTTTTGAAAGGTTTTGGTCTTAAAACGAGTTTGTCCTCAAGCATTTTTTATAATTCAATTTTTCTTTCGAAACTCAACAATCCGCTCGATATACATTTGCTCTACTTTCTTACGTGCCCAAGGAGTTCTTCTGAGAAATACCAAACTACTTTTTACACTCGGGTCATTCTTGAAACAATTGATCGGAACAAGATAAGCCATATGCTGCCAGCCAAGTTCTTCGTGCAACTCAATGAGCATTCGCTCCAAAGTAATTCCGTGAAGGGGATCCATTATTT
>CAIYQV010000114.1 GCA_903928365.1 uncultured Flavobacteriia bacterium | reverse complement strand
TTCGGAACATTTTTTTACAACGCGAACGACCTTTTCCGAATTCTTCAAGGGCAAGAAAACCTACCTAATGGAAAGCTTTTACCGAATGATGAGGAAAAAGCATGAATTGCTCATGGATGGTAATCAGCCGCTTTATGGACAATGGAATTACGATCAGGATAACCGCAAAAATCTTCCGAAAAATCATGCAGTAACTCCGCCATTACTTTTCAAAAATGATGTCAGCGAGATCGTTGAGATGATCGATAAAAAAGGAGTGAAAACAATTGGTTCGATCGAGCCAAAATCATTTATCTGGCCTGTAACCCGAACACAATCTCTTGAACTACTTGACTTTTTTGTCGAGGAATGCCTGCCTTTGTTCGGGACCTTTGAAGATGCGATGACAGTCCATGCCTGGTCAGTCTATCATTCCCGATTGTCATTTGCCTTGAATATCAAATTGCTGTCTCCCAAGGAGGTGATCGAGAAAGCGATCGAGGCCTGGAAAAATGATCCTGATAAAATTTCCTACAATCAATTGGAAGGTTTTGTGCGACAGATCATTGGTTGGCGCGAATTTATGCGCGGAGTGTATTGGAGTCACATGCCGAGTTATGCTCAACTGAACTTTTTCAGTCACGATAGAAAATTACCGAAATGGTTCTGGACGGGTGAAACCAAAATGAATTGCCTCAAACTTGCCATTGGTCAGTCCTTGGAAAAGGCGTATGCACACCACATTCAACGTTTGATGGTCACAGGAAATTTTATGTTGCTGGCAGGTATTCATCCGGATGAGGTGGACCGCTGGTATTTAGGGATCTATATCGATGCACTTGACTGGGTAGAAGTCACCAACACCAGAGGAATGAGTCAGTTCGCCGATGGTGGAATCGTGGGAACTAAGCCCTATGTCAGCTCGGCGGCCTACATCGATAAAATGAGTGATTATTGTTCAGGATGTTTTTATTCGAAATCGGTAAAAGTGGGTGAGAGGGCCTGTCCGTTCAATAGTCTTTACTGGCATTTTTATGACCGCCACGAATCGAAACTTGCGAAAAATCCACGCATTGGCATGATGTACAATGTCTGGAAAAAAATGGATAACGAAACGAGAACCGCCCTACTTGCTCAAGCGGAAAAATACCTTCAGCAAATTGACGAGTTATGACAAAACGAGCACTTATCTGGTTTAAAACCGACCTTCGATTGACAGACAACGAAGCTGTGGTGCATGCCATTTCAGCTTCTGATGAGGTGATTCCTTTCTATTGTCTGGACGAACGACTGCTGCAACAAAACGATTTCGGTTTCAAAAAGATCGGTAACTATCGTATGAAATTTTTACTGGAATCGCTGGCTGACTTGGATAGATCACTGCGGGAGAAGGGTTCGGGTTTGATCTTTCGAATAGGGAAACCCGAGCTTGTGATTCCACAGATCGTTCGTGAATTTGGAATCCAAAAGGTGTATAGTAAAAAAGAGGTGGCTACTGAAGAAAAGGAAATTGTTTCAAGGGTTGAAAAAGCGCTTTGGGAACAAAAATGTGTCTTGGAAGAATACAGTACGAGCACGCTTTATCACGCAGTAGACCTTCCCTTTGGAATCAAAGATATACCTGATGTGTTCACCGCATTTCGCAAAAAGGTTGAGAAGGAAACACAGGTAAGGACTTTTTTTGAGGTTCCGGAAAGGATCAATAGTCCGCGGATTCCTGAACTGAATCTTCCCGCCCTTGCAGATCTTGGTTTAAATGACGTGGTGAGCGATGCACGAGCGACTATCATTTTTAACGGTGGTGAAACGGCTGCAAAAGCCAGACTGGAACATTACTTTTTCATGACACGATCATTGTCGAACTATAAAGAAACCCGAAATGGATTGGTGGGAGCGGATTATTCCAGTAAGTTTTCTCCATGGCTCGCCCAAGGATGTATTTCGCCGCGATGGATTTATTACCAGGTGAAGTCGTATGAGCAAATTCATGGCGCCAACGAATCTACTTACTGGCTGGTGTTTGAATTGCTTTGGCGAGACTATTTCCGATTTATGATGAAAAAGCATGGATCTCAGCTGTTCTTTAAAAATGGTTTCAACGGATTGAAAGCTGTCGATTCTGAAATAGATAGAGCACTTTTGGAGAAATGGATCAACGCAGAAACAGGCGACAATTTTGTCGATGCTAACATGCGTGAGTTGAAGTTTACTGGTTTTATGAGTAACCGCGGTCGGCAGAATGTAGCGTCTTATCTGATTGACCAATTGAAGCTTGATTGGCGCCTGGGTGCTGCGTACTTCGAAGAACAGTTGATCGATTACGATGTATCAAGCAATTGGGGCAACTGGGCTTATTTGGCAGGAGTAGGTAATGATCCACGTGGAAAAAGGGTGTTTGATACGCATAAACAAGCAAAAGAATACGATCCGGATGGGAAGTACCGCAGTGTTTGGGGAACGGGTTCGTTCGATATGAAAAAAGGAATTAAAGAATTAAAAATGGATTGAAGATTCTTACGCTGAGCGCTTAGTCTAAGGGTGAACATTTGAACATTTGAACATCAATCATATTAACCAATCTTCGAATCATCAAATCATCAAATCATCAAATCATCGAATCATCAAATCATCAAATAACGATAACTACTGCCACTACAGCGATCTTCCTTCTCCCATGGCTTATATTAATAAAACTGAGAAAGAGGAGCCTAAGGAATTATTGCCCGAAGACATAGATCGCATTATTGAAATGGCATGGGAGGACCGCACGCCGTTTGACGCGATCGAAAAACAATTCGGATTGAAAGAAGCCGATGTCAAGGCCTTAATGAAACGTGAGTTGAAATTCAGTTCATACAAGCGCTGGAGAGAACGCGTGGAAAATTGTCAAACGAAACACTCTAAAAAACGCTCAGAAGAGATCTCTCGATTCAAATGTTCAAGGCAACGTTCGATTTCAGTAAATAAGATCAGTAAGCGTTAAACTAACCGATTTTTAGCGAAGACATGCCGCCATCAACGTGTAGAATCTGTCCAGTAATCCAACTCGATTTATCAGTCAATAGAAAGCATGCTGCCTCGGCAATATCTTCCGCTTCTCCAATGCGCTTTAAAGGGTGGCGTTGACCGTTCGCTTCTATTTTCTCTGGACTGCTCAGCAATTTCTCGGCAAGTGGCGTATTGGTTAGAGATGGAGCGATAGCGTTGAAACGAATAGTAGGTGCAAATTCCGCCGCCAGTGAACGTGTCAAGCCTTCAATTGCTCCTTTGCTTATTGCTACTTGTGCATGAAAAGGAAATCCTGTCTGCACAGCTACAGTCGAAAAAAGTACAACGCTGCCTTGACTACTCGCTTTCAGTTTTGGGAGAATCAATTGCAATATTCGCACAGCGCCCATGACCTGAAGATTCAAGTCTTCGGTTATGCTGGCTTCTTTTATACGATTAAAAGGCTTCAAATCGATAGCGCCCGGACAATAGATAAATCCATCTAAAACATCTGGTAAAAAACTCAGATCAGGGTGCTCGCTTCTAACATCCAGAGAGAAATAATTTTCTTCAGTCGCAAAAGTATCGTTTTGAAAGTAGGTCGCGTAGACGTTGTTACCTGAAGAAATGAGTTGTTCCCGGATTGCTTTTCCTATGCCGGATGAGCCGCCAATGATCAGATAGTTTTTCATGAGTTTATATAAATCAACATGTTAAAAGACGAATTGTTCGATGCGATAAGGTGTGAATTAATCCAAATATTTATTTTTGCTTCCTATGAAAAAGATGTTGACCACGCTACTTTTTGCGGCTAGTTTATGTGAATTCAATGCACAAACGGCCGTAATCCAAGAACCGATTTTAATCACTCCTTCGTATCGCGTTTATTTATCTCCTTCAGGAAATGATTCGAATTCAGGAGATAGTCTATCTCCATTATCCACCTTCACTTCGGCTTTGGATAAATTGAATACGCTTTCAGGAAGTCAGACAGGTGATATCTATGGGGAAGTGGTATTTTATTCGGGAACGTATGCTCAGCAGATCAACCAGCCTTACAATAAGTATTTGATAGGTTCAAAACGTTTGAATGTCAGTGTGCGCGGAAAAGGTACTGTTTTACTGGATGGAAACGCTGTAACGGTCAATCCTGGAAGTGGAATGATCTATCTTCTCGGAAGCAACATTCATGTAAAGAATTTAGCAATCAATTACAGCTCGGATAACGGGGTTCGTTTTGGATATAATTACAGTGGAATTGTAGTGAATTCACATGATATCTGGATCGATAGTGTGGAAGTTGCTCAAACCGCAGGACACGGTATTCTTGTCGGAATAGGCGCCCTCAATGCCAATGGATCTTCCTCCTTAATTCCTCGGGCCAAACGCTTCAAGATCACGAATTGCCATGTGCATGATGCGGTCAATTACAATACGCCTCAGTCGCAATGGGGTTCGTCTGTTAAGTTTTGGAATACCAGTCACAACCTTGCCTTGAACAATCACGTGCACGACAACTCAGGGGAAGGGATTGATTTTGATTTCTGCGATACGGTGGAGGTTCGTGGAAATTTACTTCATGACAACTATGCCAATGTGTACCTTGACAAAATGCAGTATGCACATGTTCACCGAAACATAATCTACAATGAAACCAAGGTGGTTAGTGGGATATTAATGGGATTGGAAGCGTTTACGGCATTCGTGACAGATCATTACATGAAGGACATTTATATTGAGAATAACATTATTTTAAATACCATTGGAATTAACATCTGGCAGGGAATTTACAGTGCACTTCAAAATGGCTATTTCAATAATATCCAGATCAGAAATAATACGATTATAGGAAAACAAGTGGCTAATGGTGCTCAAGTGAGTTTTTCATACAGTACGTTCCTTGGTCAACCGGTGGCGAATGTGTTGTTTGCGAATATCAGCATTGACCGAAACATCATCACAGCGAATGTGGACAGTTTGAACAATGGAAACATGATCAGCATTCCGCTGGATCCACAGCCGGGATTAACCACTGGAAATAATTTGTTTAATCGAAATCC
>CAIYQV010000113.1 GCA_903928365.1 uncultured Flavobacteriia bacterium | reverse complement strand
TTGGTGTACGAGTGTTCTTGAGCTTGGAACAGAGGATATAGAGCGAAGTTTTAACCTTGCGGCAGCAAACCTCGATATCGCCCGTGAAACGGAAGTGGTACTCGGTCCGCTCATTGTGGCCTCGTCATCATGGATAGAGCTGCATCCATCAGAAAAACAACATGTGCTGAGCTGGGTGCATACGCAACTGCAACTTCTGGAGGAAGATCCCGAAGCACAACGTCAGATCGCTCCCTCAGCTGCCGTGTTCTTCGCTTCACTGAACGATAAGGAGCAAGTGAACGTCTGGCTTGCCAAAGCCACGGATGAGAGAGCACCGCTTTGGCGGGAAAAAGTGTTGCTGGCTTTGGTTGCCTTTTACGCGAAAAAGCAAGTATTCTCCGAGGCACGGCGCCTGATCAGTGAGATTAGGATCGAAGATCAAAAAGACAAAGCCATCGTAGAGACGGCAAGCGCCATGGCACAGCTGCATCCGGTCGATGCCGCGTTTTTGTTGGATGATGTTAAAGATCTGAACTTAAGCTCAGCTGCCGCACGGCAGCTACTGGAAATACCCGAGGTGCTCTCACAACCACAAGGGATCTATCAGCTATTGCTTCACTTGCAGGGAGATCCCGAAGAGCTGGCTTCATGTCTGGAGGCCATGATCCATAAGGATCCGGAAGGCAAAGTGGCCGACGCGGTGAGCAGTTTGTTTGTACATCAGGCCTCAAGCGGCCCTTCCGCGAGCGTCTTATTGGAACTGTGTAAGCATCCGGCAATTGCCGAATTTATTCCAAAGCGTGCTTTGGATAATTACATTTCCGGGCTAGAAGAGAGGGCTCAAATTGAATTAGCATCTTCCGTTAGTCACCTTGTTGATGATTTACAAAAACAAGATGTGCTCAAAGCGGAATATGCAGCTGAATTAACAGCGATGATGCAGGGCTAGGCGTCAAACTTGAAAGGGTAAAAATTAAAACTGACTGATGAAAACACTTGATAAAGAAATTGAAGCATCCTTACCGACTCCTTTGTACGATGCTTACCACGCATTTTTAGAGGAGGATAGCTCACAGGCCTTCCGTAAAGTCCACCGACTGATCGATTTGATCGAGGTCTTTTGTAAACTCTACACGTCAGCGAGTATGGCGACTTTTTTGCATACCTTGCGCAACCGCATGGATGATGGCTCGGCGCATGTTTCCGAAGAATCACTTACAAAGATCAAGGTGATGTTGGCCGCGGGACTCAAAACCCCGAGTTTGGGCATCTGGTGGAAGTTCGCACGTGACATTAGCTCCATTCTCCATGAGTTGAATATTCCCCATATTCTTCCCGGTGCAGAAAAGGAACTTTTGAACGGTAAAAGCAGTATCAAAAAAGCATTTGACGGAGAAAAAAACCTAATCACCTTCCGCAATAAGTATGCACACGGAGCTACACCGAATGAGAGGGCCTGTAGTACAGATTTGAATGACGTTTGGCCACGAATGTTGAAACTTCTTACAGATGCGGTTTCATTGCGTTCTGTTGATCTCGTAATTTGCACCGAGGAGACCATGTTTCTACAAGCCCGGGGCGGGACATTGCTACCCTACACTGGGACATGCAATGCCTCAGTGGGACATACCTTCTTTTGTTCTGCGAATGTCTGCGTGGATGCATATCCGATCCTTAGTTTCAAGAAAGAGAAGAATGAGACTCATTTCTTTTTCTACAATGACATGAAAGATAAATGGGCGGGCTATTTGAATTATCCCAATGCGGAGCATATAAAGAATGTCAAGGAAGAGTTATTGAGCTATATACCGATTGATGAATGGAAAAACATCGGTAACACGAACATGGATCCTTTTCGTCAACAGATTGAGCTACTTACGGAGGTCTTTAAGGGTAGGAAAGATGAATTCGCTTCCATTGCCTCTTTTCTGAGTGACGAAGCATCCCGCTTTTTATGTGTTTGGGGACCACCGGGAGTAGGGAAGAGTGCGTTGCTCGCACGAGTTACGCAGATTCTTCGTTGTGATCCGGACATTCGCGAAACATTGGATGACGGAATTCAGTGGCCTGAGATAAAAGTGAAGATCGTAGAATATTTCATTCGTCGAGGAGCCACCGAAACAGCTTCTCAGTTTTTTGATAGCATGAATGAGCGACTGGATCAATTGTATCAGCTGCGGTTTGAGTTCGGAAAGTCGGACAGTGAGAAGCAGGGGCTTTTTCTGGCCCGCATCGAGCAGATTTCCAAACAATTGAAGGAGGATGAATGCTTGCTGCTGATCGCAGATGGTCTGGATGAGATCAAGAACGGCGATCCCTTGTTGAGCTTACTTCCCAAAATGCTTCCTGAGAAAATAAAGATCATTTATGGTGCACGACCACAGCAGGAACTGAGATACACTTTCTATGATCACCTCGATCGGGAGCGACGCGCTTCCCTCGATGTTGGAGGACTCTCATTAGCCGATATTCGTTCTGTTCTCATGGAGCATGTGAGTAAATATGAAATTCGTGAGAGTTATGTTGATGAGGTGTTAAGGATAAGTGAAGGCAATCCTCTATACCTTAAAATGCTTTGCAGTGGCCTTGAACAGCGCATCTACAAGCTGAACAGTGCGGTATCCCTTCCCAAAGGCATGGATGAATTATATACCAATGCTCTGTTAACGCTGGAAAAAGCACACAAAGGAGCAACAAATTTCCTCATCTATTTGGCAGCGGCAAAGGATTTTGTATCACCCGAACTTGCCGCAGAATGGATTGAGGTAGATACACCGTATTTAAGAAATTCCTTGCTATCAGCTTGTTTGGAATTCCTCTATGAAAATCCATTGACGCAAGAACTGGAGGATTATCAGCTTTTTCATGAATCGCTGCGCGAATTTCTCACGAAAACATATCCGACAGAACTACAGGCCTGCAAAGAACGCATCTGCGACTGGTCCCTGAAATGGCGAATAAACAATGGTGATATTGCATTTGAACATGACCGTTTGAGTTATGCAATGCATTTCGCCACAGAGCATCTGTTTGAAAGTTATATCTATTTTACCCAAAACAAAAAGCAGAATTCAGCAATAGCCAGAAAAAAACAACTCTTTGATCTAATCGGAAATGAGGAGTGGAGGGCAATGAATTTTGAGACTTGTGGAAACGGCGAAGCGCTGGGCCGGAGTTATTATTTTCTGCAACGTATTTTGGCTGTAGAGGATAGCACAGGTAATCATTTTAAGGAGTTCTTCAACTATGCCTATAACCGTTATGCAGAGCCCGAACGAATGTATAAGTTGCAAAGAGCACTCCTGATGACTGAAGTGCCAAATAATAAGTTAACGGCTCATCTGGAACGAATTCCTTCCCTTGCAAAAATGGGACAGCGTGATGAAGACAAGGTCCTTTTGGCCCTGTTGCCACTTTGGTCGAATGAGAATCTAAACGATATTCCTGTTCCTTTGAGAGAGACACTTAACGGATGGCTTGAAAATACGCGAAGCAGTGCTGTCAAAAAGTTGTGGATGTACACACAAAATAAAAGACTGAATACCCATTAAACGAACTAATGTCATGAAAAAAGCGCTAGCCATAATGCTGATTTTTTGGTCTTTCTTGAGTTGTCAAGAACAGTCAAACCCGAATGATCAGAACAACACATCAGAAAATAAGATCGACAGTACCCAAATTGAAAATGAGATTATAAGAGTCAGAGGCCATGCTAGTAAAAATTTGAGCAATGGAACGCTTTTGTTCAAGGGCGATTATTTTGATATCGCTTATCCTGAGAATTTTACTACATGGGTATTTTCACAAAAGGATAGTACGGATTATTTCATGACGGATGAGGCCTATTTTGAATCACCTGAGGGTGATGTGGAATTCTTTGTGTACTCTCCGCAATGGTCAGGTGAGCCATGGGAATATTTGAATGTGCCTGAATCTGAGATACTCCTGAGTACAAGATCTGAAGTAGTCAGGGAAGCCGAACGAGAGGGTCAGTACGGCGATAAGATCGTGAAGTGGATGACTGTAAAATCGAGAGATGGTTCTTATCTGCGATCGATCTTATCCATAAGGGAACAAGTTGGAACCGGTAGTGAGCTTCATCATGTTTTCGGTATCAAGTACAAAAACGAAAGTTCTTTGGCAAGATACAGAGAAGAATATCTCGCATTCAAAGCGTCCTTACGGCAATACAGTGATTGATTACTTGTTAAATAGATGTCTTATGAAAATCCCGTGCTAATCAATAGATCCATAAGATTTGATGAAGGTGTTGTTATGAGATGAAGTTTTCGGCGTTAACTGCTCAAAACACACATTATGGAATCTCTATTCAACACTACATCTTATTCCAGGATTACCAATGCTTTGGGTATTCTGGGCGTTACGATCAGCATTGTATCGGTACCTTTGATGATTCAAGGAATTTTTCCCGGCATTTTGATGATGCTTAGTGGATTGTCACTTTCTTCCTGCTATTTTATCCTTCGTTCGTTTGCACAGAGATCCTTCATTCATCGTTCGATCGATATAGGTTTCGCAGTACTCGTAATTGGCCTGATCTTTTTTATGAATCACTGGCCGGGAGCTGAATCAATGGCGCTGGTTTCTTCAGGAATGTTCCTGTACATCGCCGCTGTTGCAGCCGTTGATTTATTTTTACATCGTGAGAATGCGTATTTTGATTTACAAAAGTTGCTCATGTTTGCACTCTTGGGTTGCTGTATCCTGACATCCTATTATGTTGAACCATTACCGGCGTAATTTTCTGTAATATGAAGACTATTATTTTGCATGGACAAGAGATCAGGATCGGATCCTGCGTACGGTTCGTCAACGATTCGAATCTTTACACTAGAGTAGAGGGAGTTATTAAGCCGATTCTGGGTCAGGTGTATGTCGTTCGCGGGTTTACGGACCTCAATGGGTTCTATCTGGAAGGGATCAACAACATGATCTTTAACTGGTACAGTACGCAAGGAAAATTAGAATCCATTGCTGAACCAGGTTTTGCTAACTGGCGTTTCGAACCGGCTCAACCGTTGAGAAAGAAGAAGATAGTAAAGATTGAAATACTTCCGATTGTAGAGGAAAGGTTGGATGTGGAAGTGCCAGCAAAAGAATCAAATTAAATCCAATTCAAATGAGATCAGTAGTTTTGAAAGGGGTAGAAATTACCATTGGATCAAAGGTTCGATTTGTGGATGACAGTCAACTCTATGAGGGATATACGATTTCAAAGCCTACTTTGGGTCATGTTTACATTGTTCGCGACTTTTCAAAGAAAAATGGTTTTTTACTTGAAGAGGTACATAATGAACTCGTGAATTGGACCGATGAGGATGGTAACATCGAGGGTTACGGTGAACCCGGATTTGCCGTATGGAGATTTGAACCAGCAGAGCCTCTGCGTAAGAAGAAGATTGTAAAGATTGAAATACTGTCAATCGTGGAAGAAAAGTTGGATGTTTTTACAAAAGTTTAAAATTCCATTTCCTGAGAAACAATATTTACTTGTTTACGTATTCACTATCCTGGTAACAACAGGACATGAGTATTTGGAAAAGTATAAAAGCGAAATTTCTTGAAATTTACAAGCCGCAGGAGGAAAATAAAAATCAAGAATGGGAGATTGTAACCGTTCCCGGTTTTGATATCATTTTGCCGGATGTTATTTCTCGGATAATCATCATATTATTTGCTACGAAAATGGAGGGTGAATGGGGGGTGATTTTTGTCTTTATTTCCAATATCATTCTACTTTTATTCACTTTTTATTTCGCTTCAAGAAGAAGTAGGGCCATTCATTCGTATCTCAAAATGAGGCTGCTTTCCTATAAAGTGAATGGCCAGGAAAAGGATGCCATCATTTTCAATCCTAATTCTCTAAAAGTGCGCACTGAAAGCATGACGAGTAATGGGTTTCTGACCATTTTTTTGGTTTTCATCCCTATCATATCTATTTCAGGAATGCTCGCAGAATTATTATACTTTACAGAGAAAACGGATGATCAGTTTATATTTTATTCATGCCTATTTGTTATTTATTTGTTGATATCGGTGTTGCTGATCTGGTTGTTCGAAAAGAAATTTATAAGTAGGAAAGTCATAAGCGTGCATAGAAACAGAAAGAAATTCACCAAAGATGAATTGAAGGAGTGGCAGGATTTTCTATCGGGTAAAAAGCATAAAGAAAGAGTGATTTTATTGTCAGAAGTGAATGATTTTCTTATAATCGATATTCAGAAAAAACTGGAAATCTACAGGCAACGATTAGACAATTTGAGTTTTGAAGCAATTTTTCTTGGAGCACTGACTTTTGCCACTTTCGTTCAGCTTACTTCTGTTGAAAACCTTGAACATATTTTTCAAAATTATGAGATGGCCGATGGAACCATTATTCATGCAGATAATATTAAGTCCGCATTTTATTCTTTGAAAGTTAATGTCGGAAAAATCTTATCTTTCGAGGAATTGATGAACAAATTTGATGCTGTTCATGGCATTATTCTGATTGCAATTGGTTGTTTATTGAGTTCGGTGTTCTATGTCATTGTTTTGATGAAACGATTTTCCATCCTGACCGCAATTGAACGTGCTCAGCTAAAAGTGGAACGTGCACAGACCTGGAATGTCCGGGAAGAATTAAATCAGGAAAAAAAATCAATAGAGCGGTATACAGATTTGATCCAGATGGAGCTGGCATCGGCCCTTGAAGCTTCGGAGAACATTGATGCCAATTTGAAACTTACGTCCATTATCAGAATGTTAGGATTGTATATGTTTTTCCTTATCCTACTTACGGCATCTTATCTGATACATCAAGAATTATTTATAATAATTTCGATTGTTACCATTTATGGAATCGTGGCATCCGTAATTATGTTTGGTTTTAGAAAAAGAATGTACAGACTGTTTCTAATGAAAACTTCATACAAGGCAAGTTACCAATTTAAAATCGTCACTAAATAAGTACTCGTTCAAGTGCCCTTAAATCAGTCTTTCCAAGATGATAGAAAATGATTTTACTTAGAAACTTGGGGTGATGCTTTCGTAACAATTGGATCAACGCTGTATAATCGCCCCTCAGCCAGGGCATAACACCTAAAGTCCTCACTTCATTTTCTTCACAATAGTGAATAAT
>CAIYQV010000112.1 GCA_903928365.1 uncultured Flavobacteriia bacterium | reverse complement strand
CCAATCGCTTACTCGAATTAGTTTCCCGATTCTAAGGAAAGATCATCAGCCATGCCTTTGGGTTAATGCCTCGTGCATCAGATACGTGTGAGGCTCGCTCCTCAGGTGAGGAATAGGAACCATAACTTACCAGATATAATCCTTCCATTTGCGTAACGATGGTAGCAGATGCTCCTCGTTCGTTCAGCGTTGTAACGTACTTTTCTGCATTGTTTAGTTCACGAAAAGCCCCCATGATGATGTGGTATTTATCCAATCCTTTCGATGGAGCTGTTGTAGTGGTTTCTTTCACATTCTCTTCCAATACAGGTTTCTCAGAGATGGCAGCTTCGATCTCATTTTGAGAAGATGGCGTTTCTGATTCAACGCTCGATTCTTCCTGGATTTCCGAATCAACAGAGGATTCTTCTTTCTGAGGTGTCTTTTCTTCTACTTTGGCTGTAACTTGTTTTACGGTTCGTTCAGTGGTATTATAGAACAAAGCAATAAATAGAGTTCCACCGATCAATAAAAGTAACAGACTAAGTCCAGCGACTATTCCGATCCTTTTTTTTGGCCGATCCTTTTTCGTCTTTTCGATAATGGGTTGCTTCGGGCGTTGTAACGTATGATTCACAGGAGGCAGATCCAGATCATCATTCCATTGATCTTCTTCCGTGTAGGTTTCTGTTGCTTCGTACGTTTTCTGAACGCTTACATTTTCTTCAGTGATCTCTTCAGAGGTGGAAATTATCTCAGGTGTGATTTCCTTTGGAGAGGGTTTATTGACAACTTCTTCTTGTATGATCTTTTCATCCCAATTTTGAAAAGAGATCTGGCCATCTGCTAGTTTGATAAAACGGCCGAATTGATACATGTCATAACTGTCTCCTCTGTTCAGTGTTGCTTCGATCTCACGCACATATTTCGCGATCAGGTTGGTAGCATCCTGTTTCGACATTCCTTCACGTTCAGCAATGTAGGTGGAAAGTTTCCCATCATCAAACTTCAAGTAAGGCATGAATAGAATCTCTCCTTTCTCGGCATTCGTGAGGGTTAATGCTCCCCAACCAGGGATAATGATCGTATTGACTTCCTTTAACAGTTGAAGGAGGTACTTATCCATAACGATTTAGAAAAGATCAGAAAAATGAAAAGTTTCGTGCAATCGAACACCTTTCTCTGTGTGCTGCAGCGTGCAACATTCATTGACTGCGTCGTGCTCAAAGAACAGGACAAACTGATCCGTCGCAGCTTTCGAAAGGAATGAACCTTTTTCTTCCATCGTTATCAATGGACGCGTATCATAGCCCATTACATAAGGCAAAGGAATATGACCGACACTTGGGAGTAGATCCGCCATAAAAACGAGCGTTTTTCCTTTGTAATGGATGTGTGGAATCATCATACTTTCCGTGTGTCCATCTACGAAGAGCACATCGAAATTTTCAAAAATGTTCGTGGAGAAGTCTCCGGTTCGTTGAACGAATTTTAATTGACCACTTTCCTGAATGGGTAGAATGTTTTCGGTCAAAAAGGAAGCTTTTTCACGTTGGTTAGGTTCAGTGGCCCATTTCCAATGATTTTCCGTACTCCAGTAGTTTGCATTTTTAAAAACAGGCTCAAAACCTGAACGATCCTTATTCCATTGGATGGCTCCTCCACAGTGATCAAAATGGAGGTGTGTCAGAAAAACATCGGTAATATCTTCCGGCGCAAAACCCAAACGATTGAGGTTCCCGATCAAACTATCGGTGCCGGAAAGGTGGTAATGTGAAAAGAATTTTTCAGATTGTTTATCGCCAATTCCCGTATCCACAAGGATGAGTTGTTTTCCATTTTCGATCAGCAGACTACGCATTGCCCAGTCGCACATATTGTTGCTGTCTGAAGGATTTGTTTTTTGCCAGATGGTTTTAGGAACCACACCAAACATGGCACCACCGTCCAGTTTGAAATTTCCGGTATTTAAAGGATGTAGGATCATGCTGCAAACTTACATAGAAGTCTGCAACCAAAAGTGATCATTTGCCTGCAAAATAGAGAACAATAATTGCTGAAACAGCGGTGATGAGTCCTGCGATTTTCTTAGAATTTACAGTCTCTTTGAAGGCAATGAATCCGATAACTGAGGAGATCAGAACCACGGATACATTAATAATTGCAAGCACTGTGGTGTCCTGCCATCCGGTACTTTTGTAGGATTCCATCAGTAGGTAGATGGAGAAATAATTAGGGATTCCCAGAATAATACCGGCAAGGATGTTCCTGAAATGGAATTGACTTTTTCCTGAAAAGATTTGAAAAAACATTATCAAGTAACCAATCACACCGGCAATCCCAAAGCCAAAGGCAGAGAAAAGGGAAGGAGATAAATGATCGAGATGGTATTTCTGCACATAGTTCAAAACGACATCCAGGATTCCGCTACCGAAAAATAAGGTGAGTAGCATCCACAAAGATCCTTGATTAGAGGAGGTTGACGATTTTCCGTTCCAGGTTACCAGAAAAACACCTACAAAGGCGAGCAACATTCCGGCACCTTTTAGCCAGGTCAATGGCTCATGATAAAGAAAAAGCATAAGCAACAAGGACACTGCCATACTCATCTTTCCGGCTATGGAAGTGAGTGCCACACCATTTTGCTGGGAACTCAATCCCATGAGTATGAAAAGTGATATAAATAGAATGCCTGCAATCAAAGCAAATAACGGCCAGTCTCCTGAAAAAGATTGCTCATTTAATTCACTTCCAAATAAAAGGAGCCCGCAGGAGCATGCCGTAACGTAATTGAAAACAATCGCATGAAAGGTGTTAACGCCGTATCGAGGAAAGAGACGAAAGATCACAAAGATCAAACTTGAACTGAGTATCGAAAAGAGTAATGGAATCATTTTCGGAAATAGATATAGACCTGATCTGGACCAAAGGCGAAAGTTTCTGAAGGGGCTTTGCTAATGATCGGTGCTTTTTTTCCGGACCCAAAATGAATGTCGCCAATAATTACACGTGCTTCATCCCAGACATTACCGAAAATAAAGTACTGCAGGGTGCGACTGCCACCTTCGACAAAAACAGACTGGATGTTCCGTTTAAAAAGTTCATTTAAAATGAGCTCTGTGTTTGTTTCGGAGATCTTTATCCATTCATTGTTCCCTTTGATGTCATTTCGAACACGATTAAAGATGAGTGTTGGTGCATCATCAGAGAACACATTAAGATCCGGAGATAATTTCATTTGGCTATCAATGATCACTCGAATGGGATTTTTTCCACTCAACTCACGCACCGTCAGAGATGGATCATCGTTTTGGGCGGTTTTTCTTCCAATAAGAATACTTTGTTCCTCTGCGCGCCATTTATGAACCAGTACTTTAGTTTCAGGAGCGGTGATCCAGTTGATCCCTGTTTCATTTTCAGCTCTGGTTTTGTCTAAAAATCCATCCTTGGTTTGTGCCCATTTCAAAATGACATATGGTCGCTGGCGTTCATGAAATGTGAAAAAGCGTTTGTTGAGCTCCCGGCATTCTTTTT
>CAIYQV010000111.1 GCA_903928365.1 uncultured Flavobacteriia bacterium | reverse complement strand
GGGAGGTATGTGGATTACATTCAAACACCTTTTCAGAAAAAACAATACGACAAAATATCCTGAGGAAACGCGACCGATTGCTCCTGTTTACCGTGGACAACACGTGTTGAAGAAAGATGAGCAAGGTAGAGAAAACTGCACCGCTTGCGGACTTTGTGCAGTAGCTTGTCCGGCTGAGGCAATCACGATGGTTGCCTCAGAACGCAAAAAAGGGGAGGAAGCATTGTATCGCGAAGAAAAATACGCGGAGTCATACGAGATCAACATGCTTAGATGCATTTTCTGTGGATTGTGCGAAGAGGCATGTCCTAAAGAGGCAATCTTTTTGACAGATCGCATCGTTCCTTCGAATTTTGAAAGAAATGAGTTTATTTACGGCAAGGACAGACTTGTTGAAGATATGAATGACCGAGTTGACATCACCAAACGTCAGCATACGGGTAAAAGAACAGAGAAATGAGTTTGGAGTTAATTGCTACAATTCTGGGCGGATTAACCGTAGGTTCCGCACTGATGGTGGTGTTGAGTAAACACCCTGTAAGAAGCGTATTGTATCTGGTACTTACCTTCTTTATGATTTCATCAAATTATATTCTGATGAATGCCCAGTTTATTGCTGTGGTGAATATTATCGTGTATGCAGGTGCAATCATGGTCTTGTTCCTTTTTGTGCTCATGTTGTTGAATTTGAAACAAGAGAATGAGCCTCGGACTTCCTTTTTGATCAAAATCGCTTCAGTTCTGGCAGGTGGTGCCCTGTTCACAGTTTTCATTGCAGCATTAAAAGATGGAGTTGTGATTGCTGCCTCTTCAGTTGTGGAAGCAAATGATCAGGGGTTGGTTCAAAATCTTGGTCAATTGCTCTTTACAAAATACGTACTTCCTTTTGAAGTTTCTTCCGTACTATTCATCGCTGCGATGGTTGGGGCGGTAATGCTTGCAAAAAGAGAAAAACAAATGATCGATTGATATGACGTTAGCAGGAATTTTTCAATCAGGTGTTTCGATCCAGTTCTATATGGTTCTGGCGACACTTCTTTTTTCGATAGGGGCCGTTGGTGTATTGGTCAGACGTAACGCGATCATTCTTTTGATGTGTATCGAGTTGATGCTGAATTCAGTGAATTTGTTGTTGGTTGCTTTTTCAACGTATTTCGGAAAAGCTGACGGACAGATCTTCGTTTTCTTCATCATGGTCGTGGCAGCAGCTGAAGCGACTGTTGGTTTGTCTATTCTAGTAATGGCATACCGTAACCTTAGAACGACAGATGTCGGATTGTTTAATAAATTAAAAGGATAAGATGGCCATAGATAAACTGATCCTTACCATCCTTGCCCTGCCGTTGATCGGAGCCCTGATCAATGGAACCATGGGGAAAAGTCTTCCGAAGATCGTTGTGGGTTCCATAGCAACTGGTGTGATGTTCGTCGCATTTGCCTTAGCGGTTTTGGTATTCAATTCAAATCATGAAGCAACATTCATTCACTTATTTAAAGTCATCCATTTGGATGATCTGGAGTTGAATGCACGTCTGCAAGTCGATGGATTATCAACTTTGATGCTCTTGATTGTTACAGGAGTTGGTTCTTTGATCCATCTGTTTTCAATGGGTTACATGAAGGAAGATGAAGGGTATTATAAATTTTTTACCTACCTGAATCTGTTCATTTTCGCGATGCTCATCCTCATTCTTGGAAGTAACTATTTCATGTTGTTCTTTGGATGGGAAGGAGTAGGGATTTGTTCCTATTTGCTTATCGGCTTCCATTACAGCGACAAGGAAAAGGGAATGTTGAATGGTATTGCAGCACGCAAAGCGTTCATCATGAACCGTATTGGTGACCTTGGATTATTGATTGCGTTGTTTTTAATGCTGATGCAATTCGGCACACTCGAATACAATGAAGTTGGTAATGCGATTCTTGCAGGAGATTTACCTTCAGGATGGATGCTCTTCGGGATCACACTTTGCTTGTTTATTGGTGCGACAGGAAAATCGGCGCAAATTCCATTATTTACTTGGTTGCCGGATGCGATGGCAGGTCCTACACCAGTGTCTGCTTTGATCCACGCGGCAACAATGGTAACGGCTGGTATTTTCTTGGTGGTGCGCTCTAATTTCTTATTTGAACACGCTCCGCAAACGCAGGAGATCATTCTCTACATCGGTTTGGCAACTTCATTGATGGCTGCCTTCATGGCAATGCGTCAAAATGATATCAAGAAAGTATTAGCCTATTCCACCGTCTCACAACTCGGATTTATTTTCGTTTCATTAGGAATGGGTGGATATGTGGCTGCGATGTTCCACGTTACTACACATGCTTTCTTTAAAGCGTTATTATTCCTTGGTTCAGGAAGTGTCATCCATGCCATGCACCATGAACAAGACATTCGTAAAATGGGTGGATTGAAAAAATACATTCCAATCACACACATTACATTTTTGATCGGTACATGTGCGATTGCCGGATTGCCATTTCTTTCGGGCTTCTTCTCAAAAGACGAGATCCTTGCACATGCCTTGCATCACAATGTGGTGATCTATGTGATCATGGCGATCAGCGCCCTGCTTACAGCGATCTATATGTTCCGGTTGTATTTTGTGGTATTCCAGGGTGAGTTCAGAGGAGATGACCATACCAAACATCACTTACATGAATCACCATTAAACATGACCTTACCGTTGATCATTCTTGCGGTCCTTTCTCTCATCGGTGGTTTGTTGAATGTTCCTTCCCTTTTCGGAGGAAATCATTGGTTGACTCATTACCTGGGCCATTCAACGCTCGGCTTAAACAAAGTTGCCGAAGTGCATCTAGGTGACAGTCAAACGATGATGCTTATGGGTGTCGCATCTGTTCTGGCGCTTGGTGCTCTCTTCTTTGCCTTCGTGAAATTTGTAAAGAACAACAGCGTTCCTGAATCCGATGAACAATTGACGGGTTGGGCAAAATTATCTGCCAATAAATTGTATATCGATGAGTTGTACAATGCCCTTTTTGTGAAGCCAATAGAATGGATTTCTGCTGCGTTGCATCGCTTTGTGGAAATGCTGTTCTTGAATCGTCTGATCGATGGATTCACTATGGTGATTGATCTTTCTGGACAGTTAGTTCGTAAATGGCAAACGGGAATTGTGTCGTCCTATCTGTTTTGGATGGTGACGGGAATTGTTGGTTTGATGGTGTATTACATAGTAAAATTCTAAGCTTTGGATCTGTATCTTATACCCCTTGCTTTTTCTTTGTTGGCGGCGCTTGCACCAGCAAATCTGGTGCGCTACGTTGGACTTACCGGAGCTTTAGCTTCATTGGTCTCAGTGGGTGTGCACGGAGCATATTACATGTCAGGATGGTCTGTAGTTCTTTTTGAGCCAGGACAGGTGACAACATTTGGTTTGACCTTCAAAATGGGTTATGATGGGATCAGTCTGTTAATGGTTGCACTTGTGAATGTGGTAACAACGCTGATTCTTTTATCAAATCTTAACCGTGAAACAGCTTCACTGAAAGGATTCAATGCGCTAGTGATGTTGATGCAGTTTGGATTGATTGGTGTCTTTACAGCCATGGATGGAATCATGTTTTACGTATTCTGGGAATTGACACTTATTCCGATTTTCCTGATTGCTTACTGGTATGGTGCTCCTGAACGCAAACCGGCATTGTTGAAGTTCTTCATCTACACCTTTGTGGGATCTCTAGCGATGTTATTGAGTTTGATTGCACTTGGAAACTACGCTGATAATTATTCTTATGAAAGTTTAGTTACCGTTGAGTTGTCAGCAAAATCCGCTTTTTGGATCATGGCAGGATTCTTTCTTGCATTTGCGATTAAGATCCCATTAGTGCCGTTCCATACCTGGCAGCCTGATACGTATACGTTGTCACCAATGGCAGGAACCATGCTGCTTTCTGCGTTGATGTTGAAAATGGCACTTTATGGGATGATTCGCTGGATGGTGCCACTGGCTCCTGAAGCAATGCAGGATTTTACTCCAATCATTGTTATTCTTGGGATTATTGGTGTGGTATACGCGGCACTTATCGCCATAAAACAATCAGATATTAAGCGCTTATTTGCATTCGCTTCGATCAGTCACGTTGGATTGATCGCGGCTGGTATTATGTTGTTTGACAAAGAAGTGCTGGGGGCATCTCTTATTCAGATCATCAACCACAGTTTAGTGGCCGTGGGATTGTTCCTGGCTGCAGGAATATTGGAAGATCGTTTGGCAACACGCGAATTGAATCAAATGGGTGGAGTAGCCAAGCTGGCACCACGTTTCGGTTTCTGGTTCGCAGTGATCGGTTTTGCATCGGTGTCTGTTCCTTTCAGTTCAGGATTCATTGGTGAGTTTCTTTTGTTGAAAGGGTTGTATGGGTACTGTTGGATCATTGGATTAATCGCAGGAACTACATTGGTTTTTGGTGCAGTATACACTTTTAGAGCATATCAGTTGAGTATGTTCGGAGCACCAAGTTTGGAATCCTTTAAAGATCTTCAATGGAATGAAGTTCTTTCTTTCCTAATCATTTCTGTTTTAATCGTTTTGATCGGAGTATATCCGCAAGCGATTCTTGATTTTGTCGGACCCAGCTTGGACAAACTGATACAGTCCACGCAAGCTGATATAACTATTCTACCATAAGATGGATGCACTAATCGTTGTTTTTGCCACGGGGTTGATCTCCATGTTTATCGCGCTAGCGAAGAAACCTGCATTGGTTTTAGGAACGGCTGTTGTCGGCTTGCTTGCAGCTATCACTCTGCTTGCCTTGCAAGTAAATCATCCATACAATTTGGTGAAATATGATGGACTTGAATTCGATGGGGTTTCCATCTATTATTCGATCATGTCTCTCGTATTTGGATTACTGATCATTTTGGGAGGCTATTCCTATTTCAGCCGTGAATCTGAACATACGGGAGAATACATTTCGTTGATCCTGTTTTCCTTGGTAGGTTCGATGTGTATGATCGGTTTTACAGATTTGTTCATGTTCTTCCTGGGCTTGGAGATTCTTTCTATTCCGGTGTATGTTTTGGCGGGTTCGAATAAGAAGGACTTACTGTCTACCGAAGCATCTGTAAAATATTTCTTTACGGGTTCTTTTGCAACGGGTATTCTACTTTTCGGAGTAGCTTGGCTGTATGGTGCAACTGGAAGTTTTGCGATTACAGATATCGCTAATGCTATAGGAGAGGGTAGGGCGTCTGGTTCAATGCTCGGAGTTGGGATTCTGATGATCATGGCCAGCTTCCTGTTCAAAGTAGGTGGGGCACCGTTCCATTTCTGGAGTCCGGATGTCTATGGAGGAAGTCCGAATATTGTAACTGGATACATGGCTGCAGTCGTAAAGCTTTCAGGGTTGTTTGCTTTCATGAAGCTCTTCACATTCGTTTTTGGTGAGGCAAGTCAGATATGGGTGAGTGCACTTTACGTATTAGCTATTGTAACCATGTTCGTAGGAAACCTTTCCGCGATTCGCCAAGTGAAATTTAAACGTATTCTGGCGTATTCAAGTGTCGCGAATGCGGGTTATGCCTTGTTGGTGATTCTACCTTCGTCTAAAGACTTGTTTTCTCATTTGAAAGCTTTAGAGTTCCTTTGGTTCTATATGCTGGGTTATGGACTTTCCATCATTACCTTGATCGTTATTTCTATGACTGTGAAGAATGAATCAGATGACCTCGAAGGATTCAGAGGAGCGGGACGTAAAAACCCGTGGATCGGTTTCTTCTTTACGCTTGGTTTGTTGTCGATTGCGGGTATACCACCATTGGCCGGATTCTTCGGTAAATACATGGTCTTTTCACATGCTTACAAAATGTATCCAGAGTTGGTGATCATTGCAGTAATCAATTCAGGAATTGGAATTTATTACTACCTGAAGATCTTCATGACTTTCATGGCATCTGATCATTCGGAAGAAACCGAGAAACCATCTCCAAATTTCCTACAATACCTTGTACTGGCTATTTGCGCCATTGGATTGATTGCAGGTCCGTTTGTGTTGATGTAAAATTGAAATCATATTGAATAAAAAAAGACCGAGAACATCGGTCTTTTTTGTTTTTGATAAATTAGTAAAATCAATAAATCGAAGGATACTCAAACGGATCGATCTCATTCATCATCGCGTATGCCTTCTCAATGATGTCATCGATGCTTGGTTTAGAGAAATAGTCGCCATCAGAACCATACGCAGGTCGGTGATCCTTCGCGCTTAAAGTTTGCGGTGCAGAATCCAGATGATAATATGCTTTCTGTTCTACAAGGATCTTGTCAAGCATGTACCCTGTAGCGCCACTGCTCACATCTTCGTCAATGATCAACAAACGATTTGTTTTCTCTAAAGATTTAGCAATAACATGATTGATATCAAAAGGAAGAAGCGTTTGTACATCAATCAACTCTGTATCAATACCCATTTCAGCGAGTTGCTTGCAAGCTATTTCGCACAAATTGAATGTGGAACCGTAAGAGACGATGGTTAAATCAGACCCTTGACGTACAATCTCAGGAACACCAAGTGCTTCTTTAAATTCGCCAATATTCGTTGGCATCAGTTCTTTCGTCCGGTAACCGTTCAATGGTTCAATAACCAATGCGGGTTCGTCAGCTTCCATCAATAAATTATAGAAACCTGCCGCTTTGGTCATGTTACGTGGAACACACACGTGCATCCCGCGAATGGAATTTACGATCATTCCCATTGGTGAACCAGAGTGCCATATCCCTTCTAATCGGTGACCTCGTGTACTGATGATCAGCGGTGCTTTTTGTCCTCCTTTGGTACGGTACTGAACGGTAGAAAGATCATCCGACATTACCTGAATGGCATATAGCAAGTAATCCAGGTATTGAATTTCAGCTATCGGACGTAATCCGCGCATCGCCATACCAATTCCTTGTCCTATGATCGTACATTCACGAATTCCGGTATCCGAAACCCGAATGGAACCGAACGTGTCCTGCAATCCTTCAAGAGTTTGGTTGACACCGCCGATTTTACCCGCGTCTTCACCGAAAATAAGTGCTTCAGGATATTTCTCAAAGATCTTGCGATAGTTTTCCCGAAGAATAATTCTTCCGTCTTCCTGGTGATTTGTACCATCGTATTGTGGCGCCACTGCTTCTATGTTCAAAGCTGCCGACTTGGATTCGGAATGTAATAAGGAGCTGTAGCGATCGTGATTTTTTTTCTGAACCGATTGGATCCATCTGGAAAGCGCTGTTTTCGAAGCGGTATTTTCTTCTCTAAGCATGCGTAAAACTTTCCGAGCTGTAGAAAGTACATCCTTGCGAATAGGCTCAAATGTACGCTCAAGGGCTTCCGCTTCTTTAAGTATGAATACACCGTTCGGACTTTCTTCTGCAGTATTTCGAATGATGGCGACTGCCTCTTTTAATTCTGTTTGAATATCATTTGTGAAGGCTTTCCAAGCATCAGATTTACTATCTCGAACGTGATTTTTAGCTTCCTTCTGAATGGCTTCTAATTCTTCTTCTGTTGCAATGATTTGTCCATCGGCGTTAAATGCAAGAATCCATTCTTTGAATTTGTTGATGCAGTCAAATTCTACCTCCCATTTCAAACGATCTTCAGATTTGTAGCGCTCATGAGAACCTGAAGTACTATGTCCTTGTGGTTGATTTACTTCTTTTACATGAATAAGTACCGGGATATGTTCCTCACGCGCAACTGCAACCGCTTTTTCGTAAGTCTCACAAAGGTGCGCATAGTCCCAACCTTTGGTGATGAAGATTTCGTAGCCGGGCTTATCTTTCGTGCGTTGCATTCCTGCAAGCGCTTCGGAAATACTTCCTTTTGTGGTCTGGAATTCACGTGGAACGGAGATCCCATACCCATCATCCCAAACAGACATCACCATAGGAACTTGCATCACACCCGCGGCATTGATCGTTTCCCAAAACGGCCCTTCTGAAGTGGAAGCATCGCCAATGGTTCCAAACGCCACTTCATTTCCGCCGTTGCTGAATTTCTTGAATTTCTCCAGTTCTCTCAAAACCGGATTATTGCGATAAACTTTGGATGCTTGAGCAAGACCTAGCAAACGTGGCATTTGTCCAGCTGTAGGCGAGATGTCCGATGAACTGTTCTTCTGTTTCATCAGATCCACCCATTCACCATTTTTGTCCAGATTTCGGGTAGAATAATGTCCGCCCATTTGTCGACCGGCTGATTGCGGCTCAATATCCTCATCTGTATGGGCATACAAACCGGCAAAATACTGCTGCACGTTCAATTGACCGATCGCAAGCATGATCGTTTGATCACGGTAGTAACCGGAACGAAAATCACCATCTTGAAACTGTTTGGCTAGAGCTATTTGAGCAAGCTCCTTACCGTCACCGAAAATTCCGAATTTCGCCTTCCCCGTAAGCACTTCTTTTCGTCCAAGAAGAGAAGCTTCTCTTGAGAT
>CAIYQV010000110.1 GCA_903928365.1 uncultured Flavobacteriia bacterium | reverse complement strand
CTAAATTAGCTAGAGCTTTAAACTTAATTACTATGAGTGAAACATTAGACATGAATCAAGGAAGTAATGGTAGACCAACTTTTTTAACCGTACTATGTATTTTGACTTTTATCGGGTCAGGTCTGGGGGTGTTAGGTGGTTTACTAGGAATGGTTGGAACATCCGCGTTAGGAATGTTCGCTCCACAAGGAACCATGTTGGTTCAAATTTTAGGTTTGGCAGCGTCCGGACTTTGTTTGTATGGTACCTTACAAATGTGTGGACTTAAAAAACAAGGTTTTACGCTGTATTTGATTGGTGCTGTTATAGGAATTGTCGGCCCGATCATTAGTGTTCTGACTATTGATTCCTACATTACTGGAATGGATAAAGCAGTAGAAATTACAGGTGTGGTGATAGGGATTATCATTAATGGTGCATTTATTTTGATGTACAATGCGAATAAGAAACATCTTGTAAACTAAGTTGTTAAACAAATCATTGCAAGAGGCGGGTTAAACTCGCCTCTTTTTTTGTACTATTGTTCAAATTTCAAAGAAAAATGGAAAACGATATTCTAGATCCTGGAAACCTTGTTCAAAAACCATTGCCCAATGCAACTGCAACGTTGGTACTCGGAATAATTTCGCTGGTGACTTGTATTTTTTATGGGGTGCCTGGAATTGCATGTGGAATTATAGCGATCGTCTTGCACAAGAAGGATAAGCAGTTGTATGCTACCAATCCACAGGCATATGAGGCGTCTTTCAAAAACTCCAAAGCGGGATTCATTTGCGGAATAATTGGGCTTTCATTGTCTGTATTATTCATATTGTTCCTTGTCATTTATTTCTTCTTTATTTTCTCAGTCATTGGTTATGGCTTAAGTCATTCTGCAGGGCAATAATGTTACCCTGTAACTGGAAAACAGATTTTGGAATAGAGTGCCCAACTTGTGGCTTTCAACGCTCCTTTATTGAGTTGATTCATGGTCACGTAGGAGAAAGTATAAAGTTGTTTCCTGCAACCATTCCCTTTTTGATCACCTTGGTGATACTCATTTTTCACTTGTTTTTTAAATGGAAGCAGGGAGCAAGATTCATCGTCTGGTCTTTTGCTGCATGTGCATTTTTGATAGCCAGTAATTATTTCTTGAAAATGGTTGAGCTTCTGTAAAAAGTGGTTATTCGGATATCTGTACTTTCCTGATTTAAACTGAAAAACCAACAGCGATAATTTGGTATCTTTGCCTTCCAAATTTCAGTTATGTCAGACGATAAAAAGATCATTTTTTCAATGGTGGGAGTTTCCAAAGTGACTCCTCAAGGTAAACAGATCATTAAAGATATTTACTTATCCTTTTTCTATGGTGCCAAGATCGGGATCATTGGTTTGAATGGTTCGGGTAAGTCAACCGTAATGAAAATCATTGCGGGACTGGATAAATCGTATCAGGGGGATGTCGTTTTTTCTCCGGGGTATACCGTCGGTTATTTGCCACAGGAACCTGAACTCGACCTGACAAAAACAGTGAAAGAAGTAGTAATGGAAGGTGCGCAGGAGATCGTCGATGTGTTGAAAGAATACGAGGAGATCAACAATGCTTTCATGGATGAAGAAGTGTTGAATGACCCGGATAAAATGGATAAACTGATTGCGCGTCAAGGAGTAGTTCAGGATCAGATCGATGCGTTGGATGCCTGGGAACTGGATACAAAACTGGATCGCGCCATGGATGCATTACGCTGTCCGCCTGATGATCAGTTGATCTCTACACTTTCCGGAGGTGAGAAAAGACGTGTGGCTCTATGTCGCTTATTACTTCAAAATCCAGACATTCTCTTGCTCGATGAGCCTACCAACCACCTCGATGCAGAATCCATTGAATGGTTGGAGCAACATTTACAACAATACAAGGGGACCGTCATTGCTGTGACGCACGACCGTTACTTCCTTGATAATGTGGCTGGCTGGATCCTTGAATTAGACAGGGGAGAGGGTATTCCATGGAAAGGTAACTACACTTCCTGGCTGGAGCAAAAAGGAAATCGCCTTAAAGAAGAGGAAAAATCAGAGTCGAAAAGACAGAAAATGCTTGCCCGTGAATTGGAGTGGGTACGACTGAATCCAAAAGCGAGACAGGCGAAAAGTAAGGCGCGTTTAGCGAATTACGACAAAATGCTTTCAGAAGATTTAAAAGACAAAGAAGCGTTGTTGGAAATGCCGATTCCAAATGGTCCACGACTAGGTAATAACGTTATCGATGCGGAACATGTGGCTAAATCTTTTGGAGAGAAATTATTGTATGACGATTTGAACTTCAAATTGCCGCCTGCAGGAATCGTTGGGGTGATTGGTCCAAACGGTGCTGGTAAGACGACGATCTTCAAAATGATCATGGATGAATTACAACCGGATGGAGGTTCCTTCAGTGTCGGTGAAACAGTGAAGATTGGTTATGTAGACCAGACACATAAAGACATTCATCCGGACAAAACTGTTTTCGAAGTGGTATCAAATGGGTTGGAATATGTCGAAGTGGGTAACCAGAAGATCAATTCCAGGGCATACTTGTCAAAATTTAATTTCAACGGAGCAGACCAGAATAAGAAAGTAGGGGTACTTTCAGGTGGGGAACGAAATCGTTTGCACTTGGCTATGACCTTGAAAACGGAAGCGAATGTACTTTTGCTGGATGAGCCTACAAACGACATTGATGTGAATACGCTTCGTGCTTTGGAAGAGGGAATTCAGAATTTTGCAGGATGTGCGGTGGTTATTTCTCACGACCGATGGTTCCTTGATCGAATTTGTACACACATCCTGGCATTTGAAGGCGATTCACAAGTGTACTGGTTTGAAGGGTCATACACCGAGTACGAGGAAAACCGTAAAAAACGAAACGGTGATAGTGGTCCGAAACGGATCAAATACCGCAAACTGGTCAAATAATGGATCCCCTTCACGGAATTACTTTGGAGCGAATGCTCATTGAGTTGCACGAAGAACTTGGCTGGCAGCATATGGCTTATCTTGTTCCGATCAATTGTTTCAAGAATGACCCGAGTGTAAAAAGTAGTTTGGTAT
>CAIYQV010000109.1 GCA_903928365.1 uncultured Flavobacteriia bacterium | reverse complement strand
GAAATGACCTATGTAAAAGACAAGCGAAGTGAGTTGATGGCCTTCAGAAAAAAACAGATCGATATCGTTCTGGAAATTCCTGTAGACGAAATCGAAAACATCCTAGGCAGTTTGAAGGAAGCGCAAGCAGGAATGAATGTAAAACATCGCGTAGAGTCCAAACCAAGTATGAGTATGAATTATGTGGCTTTTGCCTGCGAAAGTGACGAATTCAAAGATCAGAGGGTGCGAACGGCCTTTAATATGGCTGTGGACCGCAAAGAGATCGTAAATCAGTTGCTCATGGGAGAAGGCTGGGCAGCAGAGCATGGTTTCGTTCCATCCATTGATAATTACCACAATGAAAATGTGATCGGACACAAATTCGATATTGCAAAAGCAAAACAACTTATGTCTGAAGCAGGATATCCTGATGGAAAAGGATTCCCCTCACTCGATTTTTATGTGAATTCTGTCGAAGGATCCTCTATTCACAAAATGTGTCAGGGAGTTGCAGCCGAACTAAAGAAAAATCTGAATGTCAATCTAAACATCAAATTGTGCTCTTACGACGATCGTAACAAAGCCATCGTCAGCGGTAAAGCAAAAATTTGGAGATCGGGATGGATTGCAGATTATCCGGATGCTGAAAACTTCCTGAGTTTGTTTTACGGTAAGAACATCAAAGAAGACGGTGCCGAGGTGAATGCATTCCGATTCAGAGATGGAAACTACGATCAACTCTTTGAGATTGCCATGAAGGAACTGGATGAAACGAAAAGAAATGAATTATTTGGATTGTGCGATCAGATCATCGTAGACAAATCACCTGTCATGCCTATTCTAACCGATGATTTCATGGTGATGATCAATGCCCGCATTCGTGATTTCAAAACGAACTCGATGGAGAATCTTGATTTTTCTACCATCTTTATAAAAGAACCTAAATAATAGGATTAGTATTTACCTTAAACTCTCTGCTTGCAGGAAAGCCGCATTATGCGGCTTTTTTAATGGTATAAGATCTCCCGAACTATATCGAGTGTTCGTTCTACACTGAAAGAAGGAATGTGCAAACGGTAATAAGCAAGCAAGATCTCCAACGCTTCCTTTTTCGCATTTGGTGTCACACTGGAAATTTCAGCCTCTGACAAGAGCAGTTGGATCAGCAACACGCCCTCTCCGGAAAAAGTGATGGTGTCCAATCGTTCTACATCGGAAAAGAGTCCCTCTGCCGGAAGAAAAAACCGTTTTTGCTTCTCTTCCACTTGCGGTTCGATTCCTAGTTTTTCAGTTAATTTTAGTAAAAAGAAAATCACCGCAACCGCTAATTCCTGCTCTTGCAGCTCATCGGTTTTTTGTATTGTATGTATTAAAAAATGGAAAAGGTCCCGGTCCTCTGTTTCGTTTTTAAGGACATTTCGCATGATATCTGCGAAGAAGAAAGCTACCGTTCCATGAACAGGATTAAAAGGGATTTGAGAAAGCGGCGTAATACTTCGTGCTTCGGTCAATTTTCCCAGTTCACTATCCGGACGTCGGTAAAAAGTGATTTCACAGATTGAACATGGATACAGCGCAGACGCCTTTTTTTGACCACCTTGAAAGAGAAAACGCTGTAAGCCCGCATCTTCTGTAAAAAATGAAACGATCAAGCTGCTTTCGGAATACGCCGACTTATGAATAAAGATCCCTGTAGTGTGCTGTTTCAACTGATCAATTTACAACAAGCACCTTGCCCACCTTTCGACCCTTTCCTTCATTCGCTGCTGTCCAAATCAGGTAAACACCTGTTTTCACACGTTCTCCGGTAAGCGTTTTTCCATTCCAGGTAGCCGTCCCTCCATTGGAAGTCGTTTTGTAAACAAGATTACCTGCCGCATCCGTTATCTTCACATCTGAATTGTACTGTATTCCCTGGATCGTGATCACTCCGTCAAAATCCGGTCGGGCAGGATTGGGAAATACCTTCACCTCTTCATAATTTGGATCGCCAAACGTAGCATCTGTGCGGTAGGAGATCAATCCAAGATCGGTTATGATATAGAGTTCTCCCGTATGCTGATCCAATTCCATATCCAGAATATTGTTGGAGATCAAAGGAGAATTATCGGTCGTAAATTGTTGAATGATCTCTAGTCCATCTGCAGAAAGCAATACAATCCCTGAATTCGCTGTTGCAATCCATTTACGGTTTCCTCCATCAATCTCTATATCCGTAATACTGGTGTTTCCGAGCACATATTCTACATTTCCCTCAAATTCAAGCTTAATACGCGAAGCGTTATAATCACCTGCAGAAGCATCAAAGGCACCCTCAGAATTGTACAACACTGCGAAACCATTGTCTGTTCCGATCCAGATCTCGTTATCAAAATCCACAGCCAGGGCGGTAACATGATCCGAAGGCAAATCACCCGATACACTTCCTGTATTCAACCAGACATATTTATCGTCTGACGGATCCGAAACCGTTTTATTATCGTTGTATCCATAAAGTCCGGCGCCATCCAATCCAAACCATTTATTGCCATTGTTATCAATCACCAATCTTCTTGAAAATCGATTTTTAGCAGATGTACCACAGTCGAACGAGAGCCATTCATTATCCTTGGTATAAACATTCAAAGGCTGATCGGAATACCCATTTAACGCCCATAAATTTCCGCTCAGATCATACTGCACAGCACTCACCAACGACCATGTACTTCCAGCGCTGGAGACCTTGAGTGTTGAATTCGCAGGAGTAAAAATATCGGTGACCTGAACTCCTGAGCGCATTACTGAAAGCGGAACCTCTGAAAAAGTGCCCACTGCTATCGTGTTTTCATCCGTCGGATCGATCGATACACAGAGGTAATCCCAGATGTACTTATCTGACCACAACTGCATGGAATTACGGTCGCGCAATTCCCACTTTTCATCTTCAAACAGATAGATCCCCGAACCACTGAACGTAATTGAAATATCGGACAAGCCACCACCCGCCACCACCAGACGGTCGTTGTACCAATCCATACGATAAAACTCGGATTTAAGCGGACCTTCTACACGAACTGTTGTGAATTCTCCGTTTTGCTTTTTCACGAGTCCATTGGTATTATCCGCGATCCAAACAACACTCCCAACTTCTATCGCCTTATTCGGTCTTGGATAAGCCCCAAAAGGATAATAATCTCCCACCAGCGTTTCAACGATAGAATTCGAAGGATCAATACGTTTGACCCCATCGAATAATGAAACGATGAGCTTACCATCCTGCGTCTGAAGTCCATTTAGCTGAATAGATAACGACAGATCAAAAAAGGAGCTCACGTCACTCGAATTAACTTGGTAAAGAGTATCCGCACCATAAGGTTCGTCCGAACGTGACACAAACAAGGTTGCACCGGCCAACTCGATATCCCTGTAATCTTCCGAAGTCAACACTGGAAGTCGAGGGTCTGCTGACCATTGGGTTGGATCACTAAGGGCAATGTTGGAACGCATTCCTCGATACAAAGCAAAAGGAGTGAGTGCATAAACCGTATCATTCCTTAATTCCACATCAATAACAGCCACATTTCCTGAGGTTGGGTACCAGGTATCACGAATCTCTTTTTTAGTAACATCAAGCAGAATAACAGAGAAATCAGTTGCCAGATAAACTTCACCATCGCGTTCAACGATCTTATTGATCCGTTTTGAGCCCGGGATCTGTGCGAGTTTAATTGCAGGTACATTGGTGATCGTATTGTTCTTGTAAATATCGATATTGCCATTTTCGTAACCAATCACCAGCGCGGAGGAAGACTTTACAAAACACAGGGAACTGATTCCGATATCTGACAAACTGTTAACGCTCGTCATCAAACTCAACTCTTCAGCCGCAGGATCGTATTCAACGAGTCCCATCTCATAAGCTGAGTAGATCATTCCATTGCCAGTGGCCACATCTGTACAGGTGCGATTAGGCACATGGAGTCGCCATTCACCCGTTCCAACCTGGGAATAAGACACCGCCAACGGGCAAAAAAAGATCAATAGCCACTTAAACATCTAGAGTATTAACGACAGGGTCTCAAAATTATTGGAAAGTGAGCGAATTAACAACTATTGCAAGCTCTGGTTTGGTCAATTCGACTGACATGTTTACATTTGTTCGCCTTCGGGAAATTTGGCTCCGTGGCGTTCACCTTTGCCTAGCTACGGTGAACAATGCAACAGGGTATCATTTGGCTCCGTGGCGTTCACCTTTGCCTAGCTACGGTGAACAATGCAACAAGGTATCATTTGGCTCCGTGGCGTTCACCTTTGCCTAGCTACGGTGAACAATGCAACAAGGTATCATTTGGCTCCGTGGCGCAACTGTATAGCGCACTGGATTTCGGCTCCAGCGGTTGCAGGTTAGAATCCTGCCGGGGTCACGAGTTAAGCTAAAAGTCCCATTCCATATAGGTTTGGGACTTTTTTATTGATTTTATCTGAGTCAATTTTATATTTTAAAAAGCCACTTAAGTGTCAGATTAACAGTTTATTAATTGTTTGATAAAAGTTAGAACTACCGATAGGGTTCTAATCATTTCTCAGGTAGTTTCGCGACCTCTTTTCCACCCATGGTTTCTCTGACAAGTTCTGCCAGAAAAGCCGTAAATGCAGTAATATCTTGTTCCACACTTGCCTTCTCAAGAGCCTGCATATAAGTTGTTCTTTGTTCAACCGGAATCACGGTCCAAGGATAACCACCAGAGGCAAGCATCACATTCATTAAGAATCGTCCCATTCTTCCGTTACCATCCATATATGGGTGGATGTAGACGAAAACAAAATGTCCTAAAACAGCTCTTACAGATGCTTCAGTTTCCTCGGATAGTAATTCGAAAAGCACAGGCATGGCATCTCTCATGGCGTCGACATTGACTGGCACATGTTTAGAATTTCCAATGTACACTTGATGGTTTCTGTATCCGGCCAGATCCACGGGTTGAAGTAAGCCTGCTGCAACACTCGGATCGAAGAGTTCTCTGAACCATCTGCCATGATCTCTTTCCGTCTGAACACCTGGATTAGCTCCTAAAAGAATTTTTTCAATGCTTTCTTTCACTTGATTAAATGCCTGATAATAACCTCTTGCGGCCATGGCATCACGTTGTTTTCTGTCCTCTTCATTCGATTTGGCATTCCATTCTCCACTGCTTACACGAGCGATAAGTCCCGGAGTTACTTTATAGCGTTCTATCGAAAGAGAGTGGTACGCATCCGTGAGATAGAGGTCATCCACTTTTCGTAAATAGGATTTAACATCAGGACTAATTCCAGGAGCAGGAGGGAAAAGTTGAATGACTGTTTTTCGCATTTCTTGCCAGAGCAAACGTATACGTATGGCATAAGGCGATCGCTCCCTGCTTGGTATATTAATTTCAGTGTTTGTTTCAAAGGGATCGACTTCACGGATGTCATAATCCGCTTGTTTAAATGTTTCGATAATTTGGTCCGAAATCCTTTCTCGACCAATATTTCTGAAGGCACCCGCTAATCTTCCTGCTAGTGTTGAGTGTCCGTTTTCGAGCAAGACTGGCAGTACTTCAGATGCATCCCGTATCATGGATAGTGCCGTTCGAACATCCAAGGCGTGTGTTAGATAGATCCGAGGACTACAATACACTAGGGAGGATGGGAGATCATACAAACGGATGCCGTTATTTACTATGGTTAAAGTATCTGCAGGAATATCTGTTTTTAAATTAAACAAGGTTGTTGTATGTGGAAATGGAGTTGGGTTATTGTTGCCTTTCGGAGATCTTACGAGTAATTGTTGGGGTATAGACGTGTTTTGGACATGGATTAGCAAGGAATGATCCGGTGATAAACACCATTCGTTACCATATTTATGGTCTAAAAAAGCGGCAACAAAATCCCAATAGGCGCTGTACCATGAAGTTGTTTCTCCTTCCGTTTCAGACGGATTCGATGCAATGTACCAACCTTTGGAAACTTCCCGTATAAAACCATATTTTAGAAGCAGCTGACGATGCTTAATAGTTTTGAAGTTATCTGTATATATAGCTGTAACATTCTTGTCCTGAATTTCTTTTAATGATTCCAGCGCATCAGCTAGTTTTTGATTAGGCTTCATTTTTGGTGAATTATTAGTGTTTAAACGCGTTGTGTTTTTAGTATATTAAATTGTGCCAATTCTATTTTATTCAATTGTAGTAAAATTAGTATATTCTAACCAAATGTAAACAAAATTGTCTTGAAAGTTCGATTTCAGGTTGATTTATTTTTATCCTCAAGCTTTTTGAAATCAATATCTATGAGTGTCTCCAAATCCCTATAAAAGTTAGATTTTTCGACTTCTTGGGTCACAAGTTAAGCTAAAAGTCCCATTACATATAGGTTTGGGGCTTTTTTTATGGTTAAACCCCAAGCGGAGAACATGAAGGAATTTTAGGCGTTCCACATTTATTTTACTGAGTTTAGAGAAAAAACGAAAAGTTAGAACTATAACGCAGTAATTAAGTGTTTTTTACTTAAATTATATTATTTTAAGTGAATTTCACCCTTATCACATAAATTTCACCTACCTTGCACTTAATTAAATTTCACCGATTAGTATGAATATTAAGCGTTT
>CAIYQV010000108.1 GCA_903928365.1 uncultured Flavobacteriia bacterium | reverse complement strand
GTTCTAATGATCCCTGTTGGACTTTTCTTACTCAATCTGCCAAACAGCAGTTTTGCTGCGGTTCAAGCCCTAGATTTGAACAACGTAGACATTTCAACCAACATTGCCGACCGCGGAACAGAAAATAACGTGAGCTTCCTTCAGTTGGAAAGAGCCGCACAACGAGATGAAGCCCGGCAATTGTACGAGGGAAAAACTGTAGTTCTAGTAGGCAAATATGCAGGCAATGATGATAAAAAATTTACATTAATTCGTTTTAAAATGAATTGCTGCGCCGCCGACGCGGTACCACTAAAAGGTGCCATGTTTGTCGATTCCAAAAACCCCGCCAAACTGGACTACAAAATATGGAACGATAAATGGGTTAAAGTAAAAGGGCAGGTTCAATTCATAAAAATGAAAGACGGAAGTTATATTACGGCCCTTGTTCTGAAGCCAAAAGACGACAACGATTTGAATGGTGAATGGATTCAAGAAACGGTCCCGGATTCCATTTACCTCCTCAATTAATTAACTGCTCGACCCACGAATTTTTTATAATTCAGCAGCATTTTGATTTAAAAGGAAACGAGCCATGTCCCCTGTTTTGAAAACAAGTTCCACTTATCCATCAGTGGCTTCATTGTTGGCACTAGCCCTTGTCATTTTCCCGCTTGCAGCCCTTACCGCCTGTCCTTTTTGCACAATGCAAGGACAAACCCTTACCGGCGATGTCAATGCAGCAGGTTTGGTTTTATTTGGCACACTCAAGAATGCAAAAATCCTACCCGGCGGTGATGGACTTCAAGGAACCACCGAAATAGAAGTCGAAGATGTTATCAAGGATCATGAAATACGAGACGGGAAAAAGTTATTAACCTTGCCGCGCTATGTCCCGCCGTCCAAAGATGCCCAATATAAATATCTTGTGCTCTGTGATGTATTCAAAAATAAAATTGATCCTTATAGAGGAATAGCTTTTTTGCCAGAAAGCAAAGTAGGAAATTACCTTAATTCGGCACTCAAACTGAAAGACGCTCCTGCGAATGAAAAACTGAAATTTTTCTTTAATTGGTTGGACAATCCAGACCCGGAAATAGCCAACGACTCCTACAAAGAATTTGGTAATGCTGACTATAAAGACTTTCGGACAATGGCATCTTCCCTCCCGCCTGAAAAAATAGCTTTATGGGTTCAAGACAAGGCGACACCAGGATTCAGACTTGGCTTATACGCATCAATGCTTGGTCACTGCGGCGGCAAACAGCATGCAAAAATTCTTACGGAACTGTTGGACGACAAAGAAAAAAGACTATCTAGCAGTATTGATGGAGTTCTTGCATCCCTGGTACTTCTGGACCGGGAAGTTGGATGGAATCGGATCATTTCAATTTTAAAAAATCCAAAAGACGAATTTATGCTTCGATTTGCAGCATTAAAAGCAGCTCGCTTTTTTCATGATTTTAGACCTGATGTTATATCAGAAGAAAAAGTTGTTGAAGCATATAAACCACTACTTGACCAGGGAGATATCGCAGATTTAGGAATTGAAGATCTACGAAAATGGAAAGCCTGGAATCAAGCTGAATATATATTTGCCATTCGCAATAAGGAAGCAGGCAAAGTGGCGATTGTACGCCGTGCAATTTTGAGATACGCCTTACGCTGTCCCGGAGAAACGGCGAAAATTTATGTTGCTAATGCCCGGACTGAAGATAAACGAGGAGTAGAAGATGCGGAGGAACTGCTCAAATTAGAGGAAACACCCCCCAC
>CAIYQV010000107.1 GCA_903928365.1 uncultured Flavobacteriia bacterium | reverse complement strand
GAGTTAAGCAATGAATTGGTGCTTTACCCGAATCCAGTGGAAGATATGTGTTTCTTTGAATCAAACCTAGCTGTGGATGAGGTGATCTTCTATAACCAAATGGGCGCTAAAGTTTCGACTAGTTCATTTAATGGTGTGCAAAATGCCTACATCGACATTCAACATCTGAATCCGGGAGTTTATTTCTGCCACCTTCAAACCAATAAAGGGACAATCGTTCGGAAACTGACGAAACTTTAATACCTTTGAACAGGCAAATCAGTCTATCGCTTTTTTAAAGAGGAAAGTCCGGGCAGTATAGAGCGTCGTACTTCCTAACGGGAAGGTCTCGAGAAAGGAATTTTTCGGGAACAGAAAGTGCCGCAGAAAGGAAAACTACCTGAGCGCTTGCGCGAGGGAAAAGGTGAAAAGGTGAGGTAAGAGCTCACCGCTTTGACAGCGATGTGAAAGGCAAGGTAAACCTTACGAACTGAAAGACCAAATAAACCGAGGATTGCAGCAATGCATAAAGGGCTGCTCGTCTAATCTCGGAGGGTAGGTTGATGGATTCCAAGCGTGAGTTTGGAACAAGATAAATGATAGATAACTGCGTTGATTTTTCAACAAAGGATACAGAACCCGGCTTATGATTTGCCTTTTTTCTTTTTTTCATGAGTGCATACATCGATGATTTAAGCGAGCGCCTTGAGCTTGTTCGAGATCCTTCACGTGTCACAGCGATGGAGAATTACATGAAAAATAACTTTCCCTTTCTTGGGGTAATGAGTGGACCTAGAAAGGCAGTGATGCGCGCATGGAAAGCAAGTTTGCCTATTTCGCTTTCAAGAGGTGAAACCTGGGATTTGATCCATGAACTATGGCAAAAAGAAGAACGTGAATACCACCAATTGGCTTTAGATTGGATGTTAACATGGAACATCAAATCCTTCGAAAAGCCCGACATTGAACACATCTACTTTATCTTAAATAATCAAAGTTGGTGGGACACCATCGATGGCATTGCCGTACACATTGTTGGTAAATATGCAAAGAAATTCCCGGAAGAAATGCCTCGAATTATTACAGAATGGATGAGTCATCGATCGTTCTGGCTGAATCGAACCTGCTTGCTGTATCAGCTGAAATACAAGGAACAAACGAATTTGGGATTGCAGCAATCATACATTCACGCATTAAAATGGAACAAAGAATTTTTCATTCAAAAGGCAATCGGCTGGAGTTTGCGTGAAGTTTCGAAATGGAATCCAATTTGGGTAAAGGCAGTTGTTGAGCAAGAGGAATTGAAAGGATTGGCTTTTCGCGAAGCCATGAAATATGTTCCCTGAAATTCTCACGACTTTTTTGTAATTTCACCTCCTATGAAAAAAAGCATATTCTTCACCTTCTTTTTAACGCTGCAACTTTATCCTGCTCTCGCTCAGTTTGGACCAGAAAATGGCGTTAAAAAATCCGAGCCAAAATCAATTCTCATTCAAAATGCGCGCATTTATGTCTCACCAACTCAAGTGTTGGAAAAAGCAGACATGTTGGTTGTGGACGGAAAAATCAAGGAAATAGGTTCGTCGATAAAAGATAATCAAGCAGTT
>CAIYQV010000106.1 GCA_903928365.1 uncultured Flavobacteriia bacterium | reverse complement strand
GGATGAAGGAACATGATCGTACAAATGTTATCGTAAGAAAGTCGCTCAGTTTTACCTCCAAAGATCTTTTCAACGGCATGCCGCGCTTCGATCTCGCCCATATTTACCAAGGCGATCCTTCCGGAGACATCGCCCACCGCATAAATATTCGGGATGTTCGTTTGGGTATCATCATCACCAATGTGTACTCCACGTTTGGACATTTCAACGCCTGCCTCCTCCATTCCAATACCTTCGACTTTAGGGGTTCGGCCAATCGAAAGAAGTGCTTTTTCGACGCGGATAACTTCCCTTTTACCATCCGGGTATGAAAGTTCATATTCCACTTCTCCGCCTATATTTTCAAGTCGTTCAAGTTGGGCGTTGGAATGAATTGTAACGCCTTTGCTGGCCAGATTGCCTGCAACGAGTTTGGAAATATCCTCATCTTCAAACGGAAGAATACGTTCCTGTCGATCGATAATGTACACTTTAGTTTTGCCGAAATTGGAGAAAATGGTTGCATATTCACAACCGATCACACCGGCTCCAACGATCACCAGGCTTTTTGGATAGTTGGGAATAGCGTCGATTCCATCGGATGTGAGAATCGTTTTTTCGTCAACAGCAATATTCGGAACTTTTCTCGGCTTACTTCCTGTGGCAAGGATAATGTAATCACCCCAAATGACCTTTTTCTCACCTTCATGATCAATCTCTATTTCGTTTTTAGAGATCAGTTTTCCATGCCCACGCTCATACTGCAGCAGTTGCTTCATGGACTCTGTTTGAAGCAATTTAATGTGACAAGAATATTGAAATTTGCGTTCAAAGATGGCTTCGGCTAGAATCTTTTTAACGTCTGACCACGGTATTTCATAAGGTGTTCGCCCTGTAGACACGATCGTTTCATTGATGGACGAAACCTTGTTGGCAATTTCCCATAATGTTTTGGAAGATAGTGCACCGTTGTATACGCCGGCACCACCGACCTTGTCTTTCTCTATAAGGCAAACGCGCTTTCCAAAATCGATAGCACGCATTGCTGCCGCATATCCCGCTGGTCCGCCACCTAAAACTACAAGGTCAAATTTTTCCATGGATTGAGTACTTTAGTTGTAAATATAGAAAGATAACTAGAACACCTTAAAGAAATATCTCCTTGGAAGCACATCATCGCGAAATAATTGAAAAAGCTAAGGCAGAGCGGGAAAATGTGAAGAAACATTTCGCCAAATTAAGGAAATCAAAAGCAAAGGATACGGACGAAATGTTCCACTCCAAACATGCCGATTTCTTTAAAAAGAATGATTGCCTGACTTGCGCTAATTGCTGTAAAACAACTTCGCCTATCTTCAGGGATGTGGATATTAAACGCATTTCGAAACACATGAAATTGAAAGAGGCAGCTTTCATGCACTCCTACTTGCGATTGGACGAAGATGGTGATTATGTTCTCAAGTCTTCGCCCTGTGTTTTTCTTGATACATCTGACAATACATGCGGAATCTATTCTTTCAGACCTCTGGCATGTGCTGAGTATCCTCATACAGATCGTAAAAACATGTTACAGATCCTCGATTTAACTGCCCGAAACACTGAAATATGCCCTGCTGTTGCGAGTATTGTTTT
>CAIYQV010000105.1 GCA_903928365.1 uncultured Flavobacteriia bacterium | reverse complement strand
GATAAGAAATATTACGTGATTGATTGGGATCATACACCAGGATGGTACCGATTCATTATGAAAGTGAGAAACCTATGGAAAAGAAGAAGATCCTCATAACGGGTGCTTCAGGAGGAATGGGGACAGCATTGACTGATTGGTTTTTGCAAGGTGAATATCATTTGTTACTCCATTATTTTGATCATGTTCCTCAAACACCTGAATCGGAAAATGTGACACATCACCGTGCAGACCTGAGGGATTCAGGGCAGATATCGACTATGATGATTGAAATCGGTGAACGATTCGGTGGCGTGGATATTTTAATAAACAATGCCGGTATTTCCAGAAGTGGAATGTCCTGGAAAATAAGTGACAACGACTGGAATGAGACCATTGCGGTGAACCTAAATGCTCCCTTCCATTTGTCTCAAGCAGCCATTCCATCCATGCGTTCCAAAAAGTACGGGCGAATTATCAATATCTCTTCGGTAGTTGCTCAGACAGGAAATGTCGGAACGGCTGCTTATGCTGCCTCCAAGGCTGGATTGATCGGTCTTACGAAAACACTGTCAAAAGAATTGGCTTCATCAGGGATTGCTGTAAATGCGCTAGCTCTCGGTTATTTTGAAACGGGAATGATCAGCGATGTTCCATTGGATCAGCAGGCTCAGATCATTCAGGGAATACCGGCAGGCCGACTTGGTTCTGCAGACACCGTTTGTAAGACAGTGGAATGGCTCCTTTCTGATGAGGCGTCCTATGTGACAGGTCAAGTGATTAATTTGAATGGCGGACTCCATTCATCGTGATGCTTTTGTTACCTTTGAGAATGTTCAACATGCAAGCGAATACACCTCGTTGGGTCATCATTTTGATGGACCTGATGCTTTCATTCGTTTCTCTTGCTTTTGCTTATCTTATTCGATTTGATCTAAAAGCTGATAAAGCTCTAATCATAAGTGAATGGGAGATCTTGTCAAAATCGATAGTACTGTTCTTTCTGGTAAAACTGATTGTATTTTATTTGTTCAATATCCACAAAGGACTGGTGAGGCATACTTCCACCGAGGATGTCCGACGAATATTCTTTGCAGTACTCACGTGCTCTGTGCTCTACCTCATAATGGGTTTTGTCCGTTTCAAATGGTTCGATCATTTTTACCTTTTTCCGCTATCTGTTCTGATCGTTGAAGCAATGGCCTCATTCGTGCTGATGCTGGGGTCGAGATTCTCGATCAAATTGCTCTATCTGGAGTCAATGAAATCAGGTCAGGAAGAGGAAAGAGTGCTCATTTACGGAGCCGGTATTTCCGGTTTAATTACCAAAAGAACGATTGAAAAGGATCGAAGACTGCGTTACAAGATCATTGGTTTTCTGGATGACAATCGGAAAATGTCTGGAACCAGATTGGAAGGAATTCAGATTTATTCGTCAGATTCATTAGACAAGATCATTCGGGAGGAAGGCGTCTCGATGGTGATCATTGCTATTCAACAGCCCGATGAAGAAAATCGGAAGCGAGTAGTAGAATTATGCCTGAAAAATCAGATAAAAATTCAGAAAGTACCTAATCCGAAAAGTTGGATTAATGGTGAGTTCTCTACAAAACAAATGGCTACCATTCGAATTGAGGATCTTTTAGGTAGAAAGCCAATCGTGCTCGACGAATTGAAGATCTCTTCCGAACTTTCTGGGAAAGCTATTTTGGTTACAGGTGCCGCTGGATCAATCGGTAGCGGAATGGTACGTCAACTGGCTGGTTACAACCCTGGTAAACTCTTTCTGTTGGATCAAGCTGAATCACCGATGTACGATTTTCAGCAGGAACTTTTAACTTCTTTTCCCAATCTTCATTTTGAAGTGATCATCGGTGATATTAGAAGCTTTGAACGAATGGAGCGTCTCTATGCACACGCTCAACCGGATTATGTCTTTCACGCTGCCGCCTATAAACATGTGCCTTTGATGGAAAGCAATCCGAGTGAAGCAGTTTTGACAAATGTAAAAGGAACTAAAAACCTGGTGGATCTTGCCAGAAAGTTTAGCGTGAAGAAATTTGTCATGATCTCAACGGATAAAGCGGTCAATCCGACAAATGTCATGGGAGCATCCAAACGAATTGCGGAGATCTACGCTCAAGCTGCGGATGATATTCAAGGGACACGATTCATAACTACGCGCTTTGGAAATGTATTGGGTTCGAATGGTTCTGTGATTCCTTTGTTTAGACGTCAGATTGAAAATGGAGGTCCGCTGACCGTAACCGATGAGCGAGTGACCCGTTTCTTTATGACGATACCTGAAGCTTGTCAATTGGTGTTGGAAGCAGGGACTATGGGGGAAGGAGGAGAGATCTTCGTTTTTGACATGGGAGAATCTGTCAAGATCATTGATCTTGCGCGAAAGATGATCCAATTAAGTGGACTGGAGGAAGGAAAAGACATTGAAATTCGAATTACGGGATTGAGACCCGGTGAGAAGTTGTATGAAGAGTTGTTGGCTGAAGAAGAAAATACCATTCCCACGCATCATCCAAAGATTCTGAAAGCGAAGGTAAGAGGCGCTGATGGATCGGAACAACTAAACATTAGTGCATTGATAGAATTGTTCGAATCTCAGCAAAACGAGCTAATTGTTTCGAAAATGAAGGAGATCGTTCCTGAATTCATCAGTAATAACAGTGATTTTGAAAAACTCGATAAAAGATGATTTCTCCTGCTAAGATCCAAGTGCGATTCGCTGACTTAGATGTATTGGGACACGTGAATAACACAGTGTATTTTAGTTATTTTGAAATGACACGGGTTCATTATTTTCAGGAATTGCTGGGGAAGCAATGGGACTGGAAAAAGTTTGGCGTAGTTCTCGTTCGTAATGAGATCGATTATAAACGTTCTGTGTTGCTTTATGATGAACCGGAAATATACATGTATACAGAATTTGTTGGTTCCAAAAGTTTTGGCTTGCGCTATGAGTTGAAGGTGAATGGAGAAATCTATGCAGTCGGAAAATCGGTGATGGTGTGCTTCGATGCAACAACACAGTCCACAATTCCTGTACCTGACAACATGCGGGCATCATTAGAACAATTAATGTAGAAACTATGAAAGTATTGAATGGCTTGATTTTGTTTGTGTTTCTGCTGCCAATAGTGGTTTTTGCTCAAATTCCACAGGTTCAGAAAAAGAATTGTTACGACAAGTTGAATTCCCGTAAAGGTCAGAAATATGCTGAATGGGAATGCGGTAAACTGGCAGGTGTGGTAGATTGTAATGAAAAACTAACCTATGATGACGATACCAAGACGATCTTAAGTGGAAATGCTGGTACGCCTTTCACAGGAACATGTGAAACCTGTCATTTGAATGGTTTGCTTGAACGAAGAATCTCCTTTGTGAATGGTAAAGAAAATGGGATCGATACCACCTATTACAAATCGGGTTGCCCCCAAGTTGTCCGCAATCATGTGCTCGGAGCGGAGTCGGGTCAATGGTTCTTTTATTATGACAGCACGCAGGCTATAGCTTGGGAAAATAATTACAATCTGGGGATGAAGCACGGAAAGCAAATCTATCTAACAAAGGAGGGAGATACAACCAGATTAGAGTTTTATTTGGACGGAAAACTGGACGGTGTAAAGAAGAGCTATTATCCCAAATCAAAGGTTGAGAAGGAGGTGTATTACAAAGATGGGATGATGGATGGATCCTATAAAAAATACAGTAGAGAAGGGGTGTTATTGGAGGAATTGAGTTTTAAACAAGGGAAGAAGGACGGGGAATTAAAATACTTCTATAACGATGGAAAGCCTTTGTCAGTAGAGCACTGGACAATGGATCAGAAAAATGGAGAATTCAAAACGTTCTTTTATCAGGGAAACATTCAAGTTTCAGAGAATTATAAAAAAGGAATCCCAGTCGGATGGTTTGAAGAACACTATCCAGATGATAAAATGAAACATTCGACCCTTTATGACAAGAAAGGGGTAGTGATCGAAGAACATAAGTTTGATGAACAAGGTAATGAAACATATACATTTGGTGTAGAACCTCCTAAAGAGAAAGAGGACGATGCTGTTCCTGGTTCTGAAAAGTCGAAAAAATCGAAGAAGTCAAAGAAATCGAAAAAGAAAAAGGGCGAGGAGCAAAAGGGAAATCCCCTGAAGGTAGAATAATGAAGATCGGTGTAATTGGCGGAGGAGCTGCAGGTTTTTTCTCTGCAATTTCTGCAAAGGAATCTAATCCCGATGCTACAGTAATCATACTCGAAAAATCGTCCAAATACCTTTCTAAAGTGAAAGTTTCCGGAGGAGGCAGATGCAATGTTACGAATGCCTGTTTTGATACTAAAAAATTGTCCGGACATTATCCTCGGGGAGAACATTTCCTACGTAAAGCTTTTGCAGTTTTTGATGCGCAGTCTACCATGAACTGGTTTACGGAAAAGGGAGTGAAATTGAAAACGTATCCGGACGGTTGTGTCTTCCCGCTGAGTAATTCCTCGCAATCAATCATTGATTGTTTTCTGTGGGAATGCCGTGAAAGGGGAGTAGAATTAAAATCAGGTTTTTCGGTGAATAAGATTACGGTTCTTTCCCAGGGTTTTGAGGTATGGAATGGTTCCGAAAACAGCTATTTTGATAAGCTCATTGTAACTACTGGTGGTCAACCGAAAAGGTCAGGGTTGAATTGGCTGGAAGAACTCGGTTTAGAGGTCATCGAACCCGTACCATCCTTGTTTACGTTTAATATGCCGGAAAATCCTGTGAGGGATTTGATGGGGAATGTAACTGAAGAAACCACCGTACGGATAGAAGGTTCAAAACTTTCAGGAAAGGGTCCACTCCTTATCACGCACTGGGGTATGAGCGGACCGGCCGTTCTTCAGTTGTCAGCTTGGGGAGCTCGTGAACTTCATGAAAAGCAGTACCATTTTGCTATATTGGTGAATTGGTTGCATGAAAAGAAAGAGGAAGATGTTCGCTCTATTCTTGACAAGGAGAAATCGCTCTTTCCTGACCGAAAAATGGTCAATCAAAAACCTTTTGATTTTACGAATCGATTATGGAGCTTTTTGCTTTCCAAAGCAGGAGTGCCCGAACAATTGACCTGGAAGGAATTATCCGGAAAGACCTTGAATCGATTGGTGAATATACTGATCAATGACCGATACGAAGTAAGAGGTAAAACCACCTTTAAAGAAGAATTTGTCACTGCAGGGGGGGTATCACTAAATGAAGTGGATGTTCGAACGATGCAAGCCAAAAAGATCCCGGGATTACATTTCGCAGGGGAGTTACTCGATATCGACGGAATCACCGGTGGATTTAATTTTCAGGCTGCATGGACCACTGGGTTTATCGCTGGTAGAAGCGCGGCTACTATTCAGGAGTGAACACTTTTTTCAGCAAGAAATCTAAGTAGGTCAGTGGATGTGACAATTCCTCTTAAAACACCATTCGCAGTAATAGGAATCGCATGAATCTCATTCTTAAGAAAGATCCGAAGCGCCTGATCGATATCAATAGTCTCCTCCAACATGTGTACATGTGTGCTCATGATCTCCTTCACTTTCTTCTTGTAAACAGGATGGTCCTCGTTGAGTCCGGCATTGCCGATCGCTTGCATGAAATCAAGTAAACTTACAATCCCTATTACCTTTTGTTTTTCAGTCACAAGCACGTGGTGATGAAATTTTTGTCGCTCATAAATGTGTTTTAAAGCAACAAGAGGATCTTCGGGAGATAGACAGATGGGTTTCAAAGTCATGATCTCTTTCAAAGGTGTTTTTGTTTTTTCCATACAAGACCAAAGTTGTGGAAAGGTATCATTTGATTCATTGATATAAGTCACCTTCAAGGGGAATCATTAGGGATAGTTTTACCGAAAAAATCATATGAAAGCAAGAACACTAGTAGAACTGGCAGCGATTTCGTCAACGCTCTACACTATTTCAAAGGATCAGGAATTATTGGACAAACTGAATCAATGGGCAGAAAAGGGAAAGGAGAAGATCAATGCCTTTGTGAAAGAGAAATCAGTTGATGAGAATGGAAAGGAAATGGATTTTCTGGAAAAACTGGCATCACGTATCGAAACGTCACGTCACGATATGGAGGAACGCGTTGGTGAATTAGTTAGATCATCTTATGACCGCATGCACATTGTGCATAAAGATGAGATTGAAAAGATCTCCCACCAATTGGAAACATTGAAAAAAGAGCTAGCCATAGTTCATACAAAACTGAACAAACAGGAAAAAAAGGAAGCATGAAATGGCAGTATTTCGATCCATTCGGAGCAGGTACCGTTCATTTGTCCGCTATAATCAGATCTTAAGGGTTTTTGTAAAATACGGATTCGAAGAATTGGTTTCCTCCATGATCGCTACAGGGAGGTATCGTTTTCTTCGTCGCCTCATTCCTAAAACGACCAAAAGACGGGCAGAACAATTTACGAGATGGGAAAAAATGCGCTTGGTATGCGAGGAACTGGGTCCAACTTTCATCAAATTTGGACAGATACTCAGCAATCGCCCTGATCTTCTGCCTGATGAGTTGATTCTCGAGTTTGAGAAATTACAGGATAATGTCCCCCCGATGCCTGGAAATATTGCTATTCAGGTAGTAGAGAAGGAATTAAAAAAACCGGTAAGCGAATTGTTCGCTTCGTTTGAGGTGGAAGCGTTCGCATCCGCATCCATTGCGCAAGTTCATCGCGTGGTGCTGCATACTGGCGAGCGGGTAGCGCTTAAAGTTCAACGCCCTACGATCCGCACACTGATTAAGGAGGACATAAAAGTCCTGTACCAGATGGCCACTTTATTCGAACGAAGGATACCCTCTTCGCGCAGTTTCGATCCTATTGGACTTGTTCGGAATTTTGAGGAGAGCATCATAAGAGAACTTGATTTTATACATGAATCAATTAATATTCAGCGATTTGCGGGGAATATAAAGTCTGACCCAACCGATAGAACGACTTGCAGTCCTGGCGTATACAAGGAATTTACCACCAGTAAGGTTCTGGCAATGGAGTTCATGGAAGGACTTAAGATATCTAATATTCAAGGATTGAAAGCCCAGGGTCAGGATATCGAACGGATCGCTCGAAAATTGGCGGTATCGTATGTCAAGCAAGTATTTCAATACGGATTCTTTCATGCGGATCCTCATCCCGGAAATTTGCTCATTAGTCCGGAAGGTGAAGTGTGTTTTTTGGATTTTGGAATGATGGGAAACATCCTGCCGCGCGATATTGAGATGTTTGCACATCTGTTTATCGCTGTAAAATCCGAGGATCTAATGGGAGTTGTGAGAGCTTTGCAAATGATGTCAGAAGCAACGGTGATCAATGATTTGAGAGGGTTTGAATTTGCGGTGAATGAATTTATCACCAGTTACAGTGTCTCGCTTTATCATCAAAATGAAATGAGCACCATTCTCATAGAATTAAGAGATATCATTGTCAAATATGGGTTGAAAGTTCCTCCTCACTTTTTCCTGTTAGCTCGCTCTATGGTAACGATAGAAGGAGTGATCCATCATTTGGATCCGAAGTTGGACCTCATGGCTTTGGCTCGACCATACATTGCTGAATCCATTCGTAAGGAATTTGATCCAATAAAGATCATCCGAAAAATACTCAACGGAATCTATGAATTTGGTTCCTATATGGAAGAATTCCCGCAAGATCTGCGCAATGCCATCCGCAAGATCAATAACGGAAAGGTGAGTGTGGATCTGACACACAAAGGAGTGGATCCTGTTATACATACAATGAATAGAATCACTCGCCAAATGGTAACGGCGATCATTCTCGCGGGTCTTTTGATCGGTTCTGCTATGTTTATTATTCGTGAGGTAGAGCCCCAATGGCATCATGTGCCCGTATTCGCGATCTATGGCATTATTGGAGCCTTTATTCTAGGATTGGGAATGCTGCGCGACCTTCGTAAAGGAGATCACGATGACTGGCCCGGCTGGAACAATGACTAGTTATTACGTCGCCGTTTGAGGTCCTGGTAATCGAGCCAGTAGATTACTTTGAGTGAAAGGCTGTTCATTGGGATGTTCTCAAAAAGGTTGTTGAGGTTCGATCCATAGGACAAAGAATAATTTTGGTCATT
>CAIYQV010000104.1 GCA_903928365.1 uncultured Flavobacteriia bacterium | reverse complement strand
TACAAAATCTGTCGTTGAACTTTGCACTGGTCCGATCACAGGGAATTTGTTCTTCTGTAGCCATCATCCTGCGGACAATGGTCAAGCCTACGCTTGTCAATAACTTTTAAGTTCGTAGGTTTTTCTTCTTTTACATCGCGAGTCTAAGTTTGTAACTTTACGCTGTGAGCGAAAGAAAGACGTATTTCGTGCAGGTCATACTGCCTATTCCAGTCCGCAAGGAATTCACCTATCGACTCCCATTCGAATTGAATGATCAGGTGTCTGTTGGCGTAAGGGTCATCGTTCCATTCGGTAAGTCCAAATTGCTCACAGCCATCGTTTCTGAAATCTCTGAAACGGCACCATCAGATTATCAGGCCAAATATGTAGACTGTGTGCTGGATGAATATCCCATTGTCACGAAGTACCAGCTTCATTTCTGGAAGTGGATCGCAGAATATTATATGGCTTCTATCGGCGAGGTAATGAATGCCGCATTACCCGCAAATTTCAAACTCGCGAGTGAAACAAAAATTGTACTTCATCCCGAATACGAGGTCGGCAACTATGTACTTTCAGACAAAGAACAGGAGATTGTTGACTTGCTTGAAGTGCGCGAAAGCATCGATCTAAAAGAATTAGCAGATATTTTGGGGATCAAAACGATCCAGCCCCTCATCAAAAAGTTGATCGATAAACGCGCAGTGCTGTCCCTGGAGGCACTGAACGATAAATTCACTCCTAAAACGGCTACTTTTATTGAGCTGGAAGCTACTACTGAAGACGAGCTTAATACGAAAATCACTTCTTTGGAGCAGAAGCGTGGTAATGAGAAACAATTACAAGCTTTCATGACCATTCTTCAATTAGGAAATATCCATGAAGCTAAGATTCAGCCTGTCCCGAAGAAATTGCTGTTAGAGCATGATGTTTCACCTTCTTCGCTCAACACTCTGGAAAAGAATGGATTCATTCGAATGACGCGTTACGCCATTTCCCGTTTTTCAGAGATTGCTGAGGGATTGAATGAATTCAAAGAGCTTTCGGAAGAACAAAAAACGGCACTTGAATCCATTCATACTTTGTTCGAACAACATACGGCCACGCTTTTACACGGTGTGACAGGTTCGGGAAAAACAGAAGTGTACGTTCAATTGATCCAGGAACAGCTGGACCTTGGCAAACAAGTTCTTTTTTTATTACCTGAAATTGCATTAACTACACAGCTGATTCAGCGACTTTCTGCCTATTTTGGAGAACAAGTGGGGGTATATCATTCCAAATTCAATCAGAATGAGCGTGTAGAGATCTGGAACCATGTTTTGCGGAATGATCCGGACCGATTCAGAATCATTTTAGGCGCACGATCGTCTGTTTTCCTTCCTTTTCAGGAACTGGGACTGATCATTGTAGATGAAGAACACGAAAGCACCTTTAAGCAATATGATCCTTCACCACGATACAACGCCCGCGACGCGGCAATCGTTCTGGCACATCTTCACAAGGCTAAAGTGCTTCTTGGCTCAGCGACACCTGCCTTAGAAACCTACTTTAATGCCAAGAATGGTAAATATGGTTTAGTAGAAATGAGCAACCGATACGGAGGTTTAAAATTGCCTGAAGTATGGATTTCTGATGTTAAAAAAGAACGTAGACAACAAAAAACAGAATCACATTTCACCACCTTTTTGATGGATGAGATTCGTGAGGCTCTGAATAAAAAAGAACAGATCATCCTTTTCCAGAACAGGCGCGGTTACACCCCGATGTGGAATTGCGAGATCTGCAACTGGACACCCAAATGCACAAATTGCGACGTTTCTCTTACCTATCACAAGCATTCAAACACCCTGCGCTGTCACTATTGCGGATTCAGTTCTCCTCCTGTAGGCACATGTAATTGCTGTGGATCCAACCGATTGAAGATGATTGGGTTTGGCACAGAAAAAATAGAAGATGAACTCTCACTGATGTTACCGGGAGTAAAGATTGGGCGTCTTGACCTTGACACCACGCGTTCAAAAAACAGTTACGAAACGATCCTTAATGACTTCGGAAATGGTGCTCTGGATATTCTTATCGGCACCCAAATGGTGAGTAAAGGACTGGATTTTGACAATGTGAGTCTCGTGGGAATTCTGGATGCAGACATGTTATTAAACAGACCGGATTTCAGAGCTTTTGAGCGATCATTCCATCTGATGTCACAAGTTTCCGGTCGATCCGGCAGAAAAGGAAAACGCGGAAAAGTGATCATACAGACCGGAGATCCCGATCACTGGGTAATTGAAAAAGTCATCTCACATGATTATACTGGCTTTTATGAAGCGGAGATCATGGAACGAAAAAACTTCTTTTATCCTCCATATTATAAAATGATCGAGCTGACACTCAAACACAAAGATGAACATCTTATTGATAAGGCGGCTAACGAACTAGCCAATGAGTTGCGAAATGTGTTTAAGGAACGAGTAATAGGTCCAGAATTTCCCATTGTACGACGTATTCAAAATCTTTATCTGAAGACGATCAAACTGAAGATAGAGCGCGATGCTCCGGATAAAAAAGTAAAGGAACGCCTTCAGCAACTTATCGATGCATTTTACAGCGTTCCTTTAAACAAATCGATCCGAATAACTGTGGACGTCGACCCCGCTTAACCTAGGTATGATTTAAGCATCCGGCTTCGGGACGTATGTTTCAGTCTTCGAATTGCTTTTTCTTTTATTTGTCTGACACGTTCTCTGGTAAGATCAAATCGTTCACCGATCTCCTCGAGTGTCATCGGGTGTTTGCCATTTAAACCGTAATATAATCTAACCACATCTCCTTCTCTCGAAGTAAGTGTCGATAAAGATCGTTCGATGTCTTTTCTCAAAGATTCTGCTACCAGCTCCTTCTCAGGTCCAGGAAGTGTGTCATTCACCAACACGTCATACATGCTGGAAGAACTTTCATCTCCTTCTACCAATGGCGCATCCATGGATACATGCCTTCCGTTATTGGCCAGAGATTGTTTGATCTCATCAGTAGTACATTCTAAAAATTCAGCCAGCTCTTCCGCAGAAGGTGGTCGTTCAAATCGTTGTTCAAGCTCCGAAAAAGCTTTGTTGATCTTATTGATCGTACCAATCTTATTTAAAGGCAATCTCACAATACGCGCCTGTTCAGCCAAAGCTTGCAGGATCGACTGACGTATCCACCATACCGCGTAAGATATAAATTTGAATCCACGCGTTTCATCAAAACGCTCTGCGGCTTTAATGAGTCCAAGATTTCCTTCGTTAATGAGATCGGGTAAGGCTAATCCCTGATTCTGGTATTGTTTGGATACAGATACTACAAAGCGAAGATTGGCTTTGGTGAGCCTTTCAAGTGCAGTTCTGTCACCCTCTCGGATTCTTCGAGCGAGTTCTACCTCTTCATCTGCAGAGATCAATTCCACTCTTCCGATCTCCTGAAGGTATTTGTCCAGAGATGCGGTTTCACGATTGGTGACCTGTTTGGTAATCTTTAGTTGTCTCATGGTCCGATGTTTTATAAGGTTAGCACTTACATTATCAACGATTAAAATATCAATTAGTTGGCTTCATAACTGTTAAATAGTTGAATTCATACACCCAAATGTTCAAACTACTCTTTCTAATGATCAAAAAGGCATTTTGAATGAACGATCATCTTTTGATGAATGTGTAACTTTGTTCCATGAGGATTCTGATGGTTTGTTTGGGTAATATCTGTCGGTCACCAATGGCGGACGGACTACTTCGAAAAAAAGTACAGCAGTTGAATTTAAACGTAACAGTAGATTCAGCGGGAACCTCTTCCCTGCATCAAGGTGACGCACCCGACAAGCGCATGCGCGAGACTGCCAGCGAGTTAGGCACACCCATTGATGCACTGCGCTCACGACCGTTTGTTGTGCTCGACTTCGATCGTTTTGATCTTATTTTCGCAATGGATAAGAGCAATCGGGAAAACATCCTTTCGCTGGCACGCAATGAGGAGGACAAACAAAAGGTGTTGCTCATCCTGAATGAAATAGAACCCGGAAAAGACCTCGAAGTGCCTGACCCTTACTACGGCGGAAAACAAGGTTTCATTGATGTATATAATATGCTGGATACAGCCACCGACCGCATCATTCAACGAATAAAAGTAAATGAGTAAAGGAAAACTATACCTCATTCCCAATACATTGGGAGGAGAAACTTTGACTGACATACTTCCACAAGAAGTGTCACAAACCGCGATATCTTTGACCGTTTTTGCCGTGGAAGAAATCCGTTCCGCCAGACGTCTATTGCGCAAAATGGACCGCAATTTCCCAATCGATGAGGCACAATTCATTGAATTGAACAAACGAAGTGGTGAAGAAGGCATTCAAAAACTTTTGTGGATACTACGCAACGGAACAGATGTAGGTGTGATCTCGGAGGCAGGATGTCCCGGAATCGCTGACCCAGGGGCCAATCTGGTTTCTGCAGCACATGAAGAAGCCATTGAAGTAGTTCCTTTTGTGGGACCTTCGTCCATTCTTTTAGCCTTGATCGCAAGTGGTTTTTCCGGTCAACAGTTTAGTTTTCACGGATACCTTCCGAAGGAACGAAAAGACCGGGTTCGAAAACTGAAGGATTTTGAAGGGGATGCACGAAGAACCGGGAGCACTCATATTTTCATGGACACACCATTCAGAAACATGAACGTGTTGGAAGACATGCTGAATGACCTTGGAGACACAACACAGATCTGTATTGCCTCCAACCTCACTTTACCTGATACCTCGATTAAAACTATGTCGGCAAAGGAATGGCGAGAACATGCTTATGATCTCTCAAAAAAACCGACGATGTTTCTTATTGGAAAACGTCAGTAGATTTTATAATTCTGAACTAAACATTTCTCAAAAATTAAATTTCAAACGTATTTGAGATCGTAATATTATCTTTTTTTTAAACTTGTAAATACAGGTCACCCCCCCATTTTCAAGTACTAATTTTGTCTATGACAGATCATTCTTTCGATTCTGTCTGGCCAAAATGATTTATAGTAAAAGCATATTAAAGGTCCTTTTAAACCTCCTAAGCATACTTTCCAATGGACTACTATTTGTTGCAAAAACACTCGTATCAGTAGTACTTTTAGTTTTCACCATTGTGAGTCTATTTTATGTTCGAACGGACATATACAATTTCCCTGGCAAGATGTCTTTCAATGGTTCTTTTTATTACAATCCATATAATTTAAAAGAACAGAAAACTTTGAAGTGTAACTTCCATGCACATACGAATGCATGGAAAGGAGTTACAAATGGGATGAGTACAGATCAAGAATTAGTTAAGGTCTACAGAGATCATCAATACAACGTGATAGGGATATCCAATTATCACAGGATATCAACTTATCGATCATCCGTTAATCCTCTTCATGTTAACGTATATGAACATGGTTATAACCCTTTAAAAAGTCACTTACTAGTATTAAATTCTCAAAGTGTGAATTACTTTGATTTTCCAGTTTTTCAATCTACACATCATCAACAAAAAATAATTAACGAAGTCAGTCAAAACAATGCATTAATTGCATTAGCCCATCCAGATTTTGGTGGAGGAAGAAGTTACGCTGATTTTGAAAAACTAACGAACTATCAATTCATTGAGGTTTTAAATCACTACAGAAATTCTCAAAAGTATTGGGATTTTGCGCTTTCTGCAGGCAGATTAAGTTGGGCATTAGGAAATGATGATATTCACGATCCTAAAGAGGAGGCTGCTTGTAAAATTTTCACGATTGTTCTTATTAATGGGAAAGCAACAAAAAAAAATCTTTTGACATCTATGAAGAAGGGTACTCACTATTGTGTAAAAACCACTTATGGGAACAGTGAGAATAGCCTGAAAACATGTGAAGTGGATAAAGGCGGGAAGATTCATGTGACATTTTCAAAAAAGGCAAATAAAATTGCATTTATTGGCAAGAATGGTGAAGTGAAACTGCAAGTGGAACGATCGGATTATGCTGAATATGAAATCAAATCAGAGGACCCCTATATTCGTGTCATTTGTACCAACGATTGTAGCGAAATTTATTTAAATCCAATCGTTCGATGTCAAAACCCTGATACGAATCCCATGTCTTTACAAAAAAAGGCAACCTTGAACTTACCCCTCACAATAATAGCAAAACTGATATTTATAGCTCTATCATTGACCTTGTTAGTTCTGAATATTCGCTTAATTAAACGCATGTTTAGAGAAACGAGCAGAAAGGTCATTTCCACAAAAACTATTTGAAGCCCCTATTTTTCTTGATGGAGTCGTAAGCTTCCTGAATATTCTGGAATTTTTCTTTGGCTCCTTTCTGGAACTCTTCTCCCATTTGGGCCACTTTATCCGGGTGAAATTTAATGGCCATCTGACGATATGCTTTTTTCACCTCTTCGTCCGTTGCGGAAGATTCAATTCCCAGAATCTTGTAGTCAGAATCCACGTCCCGATAAAACATGTTCTTCATCGACTCAAATTCCACCTGCGGAATACCGAGCATATTCGAAATGTTATGTACCACCTTGAGCTCCGATTCCGAGACATGCCCATCGGCTTTGGCTATACTAAAAAGGTAATGAACCAAATGAACACGTGCCTCCGGCTGCATGCGCATTCGAATATCCTGACAGATCTG
>CAIYQV010000103.1 GCA_903928365.1 uncultured Flavobacteriia bacterium | reverse complement strand
TTCTGTGCAAAAGTGGAATTTTATCCAGAGATTCACACGAAAAATCCTCCTACATGTATCTCTTTGTAAACTCCCAAAGTACCACTCCAGCACAAACAGAAACGTTCAGACTATGTTTTGTACCAAACTGAGGGACTTCAATAATGTGATTTGCCAGATCGACTACTTTCTGTTCTACTCCATCCACTTCATTCCCGAAAACCAGCGCGAATTTTTCACCTTTCAAATCTGAGGTATTCTGCAGCAACGTCGTTTGTTCTGCCTGCTCAATCGCGCAAACGATGATTCCCTTCGCCTTGAGTTCCTCCGTTAATTCCACAATAGAGGGGCGATATTCCCATTCAACGGTTCCCGTAGCTCCCAAAGCTGTTTTCTGTATGTCGCGATGCGGCGGCTGGGCCGTGATTCCGCACAGGTAGATCTTTTCCACATTGAAGGCATCCGCAGTGCGAAAAAAGGAACCTATGTTATTCAAACTTCGAATTCCATCCAACACCACGATCAGGGGAAATTTGGGCTGTTTTCGGAATGCTTCTTCCGAAAGTCGATCCAGTTCCCAGAGTTTCAATTTTCTGTTCATATTGTTGATAAGAAGGGGGCGAATAACTTTGAGCCTTCGCAGGTTGGATTTAATTTTACGTGCAAATTTCAAAAAATCACCGGATTTGGCGTCTGAAAAAACAAAAAGCGTTAGTGAAACGCCTTTAATGAAGCAATACAACCAGATCAAGGCTCGTCATCCACAGGCCCTGCTTCTTTTTCGCGTCGGTGATTTCTATGAAACATTCGGCGAGGATGCGATCAAAACTTCCAAGATTCTGGGAATCATTTTGACCAAACGCGGAAACGGTACTGCTTCGGAGATCGAACTGGCAGGTTTTCCACATCATTCGCTGGATTCATACTTGCCTAAACTGGTTCGCGCCGGACAACGTGTGGCGATTTGTGATCAGCTGGAAGATCCGAAACTGACCAAAACGATCGTTAAAAGAGGTGTTACAGAATTAGTCACTCCAGGTGTTTCCTTTAATGATCAGGTACTCGAGCAGAAGAAAAACAATTTCCTTTGCGCTATTCATTACCACAAAAACGAACACGGCATTGCATTTCTGGATGTCTCTACAGGTGAATTTCTTTTAGCGCAAGGCTCCAAAGAATACCTCGACAAACTCATTCAGGGATTTGAACCTAAAGAAGTCATTTACCAAAAGAATCGGTCCAAAGAATACCAGGAGCAATTCGGAGAACGATTCTATACCTTCCGCCTGGAAGATTGGGTGTTCACCGATGATTTCGCGTCGGAAACATTAAATCGACATTTTGAAACAAAGTCGCTGAAAGGATTTGGTATCGATCACCTTCCGCTGGGGATTGTTGCCGCGGGAGCTGTTTTGCATTACCTCAACGAAAATCAGCACACCCGACTCGGACATATTGCCTCCATTGGAAGAATTGAAGAAGAACAGTATGTCTGGCTCGATCGATTTACGGTTCGAAATCTCGAATTGATCAGCTCACCACATGAGAATGCGACCACTTTGGCCGATATTCTGGATCATACACTTACCCCAATGGGCGGACGAATGATCAAACGCTGGATCGTGCTTCCCTTAAAAAATGCAGCACCAATCAACGAACGGTTGGATGCGGTCTCCTACCTGAAAACGGAAACCTCCGCGCATTATGAACTAGGGGAGCGCTTGAAAGACATCGGAGACATGGAGCGTTTGATCTCGAAGGTAGCTGTGGCGAAGGTCAACCCTAAAGAAGTGATGCGCCTCAAACAAACCCTGGAGCAACTTCAACCAATCAGAGATCTTCTAAACGCATCTGATTCTTCATTGATCAATCGTATCCAGGAGCAATTGGATCCGTGCGAAAATCTTATTTCGAAAATAAAAGAAACGCTTACTGATGACCCTGCCATAGCCATCGGAAAAGGTGCTGTCATTCGCCAAGGATTCAACACTGAACTGGATGAATTGCGAACGATTGCATTCAATGGGAAAGACTATCTAGAAGCGCTGCAAGAACGAGAATCTGCCCGAACAGGCATTCCTAGTCTGAAAGTAGCTTTCAATAATGTCTTCGGCTATTACCTAGAAGTTCGAAACACACATAAAGACAAAGTTCCCGAAGAATGGATCCGCAAGCAAACGTTGGTCAATGCGGAGCGTTACATCACGGAGGAACTCAAAGAATACGAATCTAAAATTCTGGGTGCAGAAGAACGTATACACGCTATCGAAGCACGATTATTCCAGGATCTGGTATTCTCCATGGCGGATTACATTCAGTTGATCCAACGCAATGCTCGGCTAATCGGCCAACTCGACTGCCTTCAATCATTCGCGCATACTGCAACACAGAACGACTATGTGCGGCCAAAATTGAACGATGATTTTTCCATTCGCATAACCGAAGGGCGACACCCTGTTATTGAGAAACAGTTACGGGATGGAGAAGCATACATTTCCAACTCCGTTCAATTAGATCCCAATGGTCAGCAGATCATTATGATCACCGGACCCAACATGAGTGGTAAAAGTGCAATCTTACGTCAAACAGCCTTAATTTGTCTGATGGCACAGATGGGATGTTTCGTTCCGGCAGAAAATGCTGAACTTGGCATCGTAGATAAAGTTTTTACAAGGGTCGGAGCCTCCGATAACATTTCTTCCGGAGAATCGACCTTTATGGTGGAGATGAATGAAACGGCGAGTATTCTGAATAACTTATCTGATCGTAGTTTGATCTTATTGGACGAGATTGGACGTGGAACAAGCACCTATGATGGAATTTCTATCGCTTGGGCGATTGCCGAGTTTCTGCACGAAAATGACCGCAAACCGAAAGTATTATTTGCCACGCATTACCATGAATTGAATGAAATGACGCATCAATTTCCTCGCATCAGAAATCATAATGTTGCAGTGAAGGAAAGTGGAAACAAGGTACTGTTCCTACGTAAACTGGTGGAAGGAGGCAGCGAACATTCCTTCGGGATTCACGTTGCTCGAATGGCGGGAATGCCACCTCGAGTTCTCACAAGAGCGCAATCCATGTTAAAGGAACTCGAATCATCGCATGATCTTTCTGAAAAGAAAACGGCGAAGAAGATGAAAGAAAGTGTCAAAGAAGCAGCTGCGAATTCCAATATGCAATTGAGTTTCTTTCAGTTGAATGATCCTGTGCTGGAGCAAATCCGAGAAGAGCTGGTAACGATCGACATCAATACACTCACTCCGGTGGAAGCGCTGTTGAAACTGAATGAGATCAAGAAATTGACGGGAGGGTAATATTTTTCTATCTTAATTGGTTCTTCAAATTAAATCTTCGAAAAAATGATTTACCTCAAAAATGCATTTTTTTCTTCCACTTTTAACAGGCTAAAAGTGGCAAAAGCCCTTTCACTTTTGCAAGGAACCTGACTTCGTCACCGCTGACAAACCTACTTTTCGTGCGTGCCGCAACTCCATTTGGTTTGCAGACTGGTTCTGTGCAAAAGTGTTTTTTTGAATTTAAAATCATAGAAGCTCAGATTCTAAAATAACTTCTGAATTTAATTTGGGCATAGTGGCTATTTTTTTTGAAAGTACACCTTGTAATTTTAGAAATACTTTTTACATTTGTCGCCCGCTGCAATTGGAGCGGAGTTCTTTAAACGAAAAGAACGGAATTGTAATCGCGAGAGTAGCTCAGTTGGTAGAGCACGACCTTGCCAAGGTCGGGGTCGCGGGTTCGAATCCCGTCTCTCGCTCAAAGCAGAACCCACAATTGTGGGTTTTTTCGCTAAGAAAGGAAACTTTCGTGCGGTTCTGCTTTAGAAGTCCACCTTGGGGATCAAATGCATCCCGCAAAAGGTAAGTCCACGCTCGGATGGTGGAATTGGTAGACACGCCGGACTTAAAATCCTGTGGGCATTTGCCCGTGCGGGTTCAAGTCCCGCCCCGGGTACTTTTTAAGCCTTGTAAATAGTTGATTTACAGGGCTTTTTTGTTGTCACAAAGGATTTAATTCTGACAAAATTTACTGCTGCTACCAGTTTTACAAACCGGCTTAAAAACTTAGTATTTG
>CAIYQV010000102.1 GCA_903928365.1 uncultured Flavobacteriia bacterium | reverse complement strand
TGTTGAAATACAAGTTTAATTTGACTAAAACACTTGCGATTGAACCTTCACTATTGATGAAATCTGTTGCTAATAGTCCTCTTTCGTATGATTTGGGAGCAAGAGTTATTTCGAAGAACCGCACTTGGGCCGCGCTTCAGTACAGAAGTGGAAACAGTCTGATCTTTCAGGTAGGAAGTAACCTAATCAAAAACATGTATCTGGCTTACGCATATGAATACAGTTCCGGAAAACTAAGAGTGGCCAATAATGGGACACATGAGATTCAACTGGGTTGGTATTTAGGCAAGAACAGGGATCTTGAGAACGAGCTTAAAGAGGATAAAAAAGCAAAAGTTAAAGAAGAGAACAAGCAGTAACACATGCGTTTTTTTTACCTTATTCTTTTCTTTTTATTAAGGTATTCTCTGCGGATATTTTATCCAAGAATTAAAACAGTCAATGCTCCGAAAACCTTCTTCGGAAGAACGATCTACGTGAGTAACCATGCTGCCTCCTTTATGGACCCGCTTGTGGTTGCAACGTTTCGTTTGCCCATCGTTTTTTTTCTAACAAGATCAGATGTATTTACCACTATTTCCAGACCTTTTCTTTGGGCTGCACACATGTTACCCATTTACAGACAACATGACGGTGTAGATACAAAAGATGAGAACTTAAAGACCTTTGAAAAATGCGCTCAAATTCTAAAATATGGTAGAAACTTGCTCATTTTTGGAGAAGGTTTTACAGACGACACCTTTATCAGAAGAATCAAACCTGTAAAAAAAGGTGCTGTACGAATCGGATTTTCTGCGCTGGAATCGATCCGATGGAAAAAGAAGATCTATATTGCCGCAGTGGGCTGTAATTATTCGGATCCAAATCAAATGAGAAGTGATGTGCTTATAGCAACCTCACATCGAATTTGCTTAAATGATTATAGAAAAGAGTTCGAGGAAAATCCGAATAAGGTCATCACGGATCTGACCAAACTGGTTGAACAACTCATAAAAGATCAGATCACTCATGTAGAATCGAAAGAATGGTGTGGTTTTCATGAAGATGTTATGCGTCTCACCAGAAAAGGGATGAATGCCAAAAACAGCGATACGTCTATTCCATTAAAGAAAAGATGGCACTATTCTCAAAATCTCGCACATTGGTTGAATGAAAAGACAGAGGACGAACTAGCAAAACTTGACGAACTTAAGAAAGAGTTGATTTCTTATTTTGCATTGCAGAAAAAACTGAGAATCAATGAAAATTACCTTTTTGAATTGAGTGAAAAAAAACGCATTTCTCGAACAAAGGAACTTCTCCTACTTGTTGTACTTTTTCCATTTGCCTTGCTCGGTTTGATCCATTGCGGATTACCCTATTACGGCGTTAAGAAATTTGTGGAAGGATCTTTTAAGCGAAAAGTCTTCTGGGGATCAGTGAAGTTACTTTTAGGAATGATCTCAATGGGGTTATTAAACATTCCTTTCATATTTCTTTTTAAAGCATACATCTATCCTAGTTATTGGTTCGGCTTACTGTACTATACAATGATTGGTCTATTTGGTCTGGCTGCATACATGTGGTGGATCAATTTTACCCGCTTCCGTGAGAAAGGTGTGGTCTCAAGAACGGATCTTACCAAAATGATCCAAAAGCGGAGCGATCTATTACTAAAGGTCAAGTCAACAATCCCGGTTGCTTAACGTAATCTTTGGAGTAAGAATAGGATTGCTAAGCCTGACACCATTGAGATCAACACATTGAGACCGGCGATCACATAATTTCCAGTGGTGATTAAATTCATCGTTTCACTGCTAAACGTACTGAACGTGCTGAAACCGCCACAAAATCCCACTGCGATCAAAGGATAGATCCAGGATTGATCTTGCCATCTTGAAAGAAAAAAGTAAAGTGTTACACCAAGAATTCCCGTAGCTAGAATATTCGAGATCAAGGTAGCCCACGGAAACAAGGTATCGGTCCATTTATTCAAACCTAAACCAATAGTATAACGCGCAACGCTACCTAACCCTCCTCCTACAAAAACCCAAAGAATACTCATGAGTGCTTAGATGAAATCTGTTTGTGAAAATAACTTTTATAAAGCAACAAACTGATGGATACTCCGACAAGGCCACCAACAAAAACATCAGATGGATAGTGCACTCCCAGATATACCCTACTCAAGCATACCAATAGGATACTTGGCACAAACAACCAAAAAAGCCACCCATGCTTATGCCTTAATACGAGCCATGATGTCATCAACACCGCGCTGAAATTAGCTGCATGTGAGGAAATGAATCCATAGGTTCCGCCTTTATAGAAAGTCCCGTCAGGTAAAGCATAAAAATGCAACTTTTCAGCAAGTTCAAGATTGTGAGAGGGACGGTACCGAAGGAATACATTCTTGAAACCATGCACCGAAATCAGATCTGAAAAAACAACCGCCAAAAGAGCCAATAAAACAAAGGATATGAACCCTTTTCTATTCAAGGATTTAAAGCCAAGGTAAATTAAAAACAAGTAAAGGGGAATCCAGAAAGCTTTCATTGAGATCCACCACATACACGCATCCAAAAATGGAGAGTGTGCACTATTGATCTTCAAAAGAAGTTGCTGGTCCCAATACTCAAGCCTCTCCATCGTTATTCAACCTTTTCCAGATCAGGTCTTTTAATTTATCGAGCCCTTGCTGTGCCACTGAAGAAATAAATACGTGCGGAACTTTCGGCAGATCTTTTTCCATGGCTGATCTTAATTCTTCATCCGTCATATCCGCCTTGGTTATTGCCAGAATTCGCTCTTTATGCAACAATTCAGGGTTGTATTGTTTTAATTCATTCAACAGGATCTTATACTCTTTGTGTATATCTGAACTGTCTGCTGGAACCATGAACAAAAGCAAGGAATTACGTTCAATATGCCTTAGGAAACGGAGACCAAGTCCTTTTCCCTGATGTGCACCTTCTATAATCCCCGGAATATCAGCCATGATGAACGATCGATGATCGCGATAACTGACGATTCCAAGATTCGGGCGTAAGGTTGTAAAGGGATAATTTCCAATTTCAGGTTTGGCAGATGACAATACCGAGAGCAACGTACTTTTACCGGCATTTGGAAAACCAACTAAACCGACATCCGCCAAAACTTTCAGTTCCAGTACCTTCCACCCTTCACGACCTTCTTCTCCAGGTTGCGCATAATGCGGTGTCTGATTCGTAGCTGATTTAAAATGGTTATTTCCCATTCCACCGCGACCACCAGGTTGCAGAATCAGCTCCTCACCATCCTCCGTCATTTCAAACAGTACTTCACCTGTTTCTTCATCACGAGCAACCGTCCCTAGAGGAACTTCGATGTATTCATCCTTTCCTTGCGAACCGGTTTTAAGGTTCCCAGCACCATGCGCACCATGACCCGCCTTAATGTGTTTTTTAAACTTCAGATGCAGCAAAGTCCACAATTGCGAATTGCCTCTAATGATCACGTGACCTCCACGTCCACCATCGCCACCATCAGGTCCACCTTTCGGTATGTATTTTTCCCTTCTGAAATGGGTCGAACCTCCCCCTCCGTTTCCGGAAGTACAATGGATCTTAACGTAATCAACAAAATTATCTGAAGCCATAGCAATACAAAGGTACGAACAATTAAGGCAAAAACGAGAAAAGCCGGATCGACCGGCTTCCTCACTTTTCAATTACTAATAATCAAAGCTTGTCTATGGCTTCGAATAAACGATGGGTGATCTCATCGATGGAACCTATTCCATCGATGGAAACAAATTTTCCTTGTTCCTGATAAAAATCTTTCACTGGAGCCGTTTCTGCGTTGTAAACATGAATACGATTTGCTATCACTTCAGGATTGGCATCATCTGCTCTCCCACTCACCTCTGCACGTTTTTTAAGGCGTACTTTCAATTCGCTCTCCTCTACCTCCAAAGCAAGCATTACACTTATCTCTGTACCCGTTTCTGTAAGAAATGAATCGAGTGCCGATGCTTGATTATTGGTTCTTGGGAATCCATCAAAAATGAACCCCTTTGGGTCATGATGTTTCAACACCTCGGAACGCAGCATGTTGATGGTAACCTCATCCGGAACCAATTGACCTTTATCGATATAGCTTTTTGCCAGCAAACCCAATTCGGTTTCTCCTTTCATATTCGCTCTGAAAATATCTCCCGTGGAAAGATGCACCAATCCATACTTCTCGATCAGTCGCTCAGACTGTGTTCCTTTTCCTGCTCCCGGAGGGCCAAATAAAACAATGTTCAACATACGCATTTATAGAGTTACGACTCCTTTAATTGATAAATAGCACTTAAATTCCTTCCCTTTTCATTGTAATCAAGACCATATCCGACAACAAACGCATTCGAAATGGGAAACCCAATATAATCCGGCTTGCACTTTCCGAGAAAAGCATCCGGTTTAAATAGCAACGTACAAACTTTAACTGACGCCGCGCCATGCACTCCCAGCAGAGAATGGATCTTGTCAACTGTCAAACCTGAATCCACAATATCCTCAATGATCACCACGTGCTTGCCTCGAATATCAGAATTTATGCCCAATAACTCATTGACCTCTCCTCTAGAATTTGTCCCTGAATAGGAACTCATTTTTACGAAAGAGATCTCACAAGGAATAGATATTTGTTTGAGAAGATCAGAGGCAAACATGAACGAACCATTCAATATCGCCAGGAAAATCAATTCTTTTCCTTCATAATCGCGACTGAGTTGCACTCCAAGGTGACGCACTTGTTGAAGTACCTCTTCTTCACTGAGGAAGACATCGAATGTTCTGTCGTTCAGCCGAATCACCAGTTGTAAGTTAGAAGAGCGCAAAGTTAGGCAATTAATACGCAAAAAGAGCTAATATTTGACATGAAACTTATGAACGGGCAAGACGGAAATGTATCTTTGCATCATGAATAATTCAAAGAACAAAGGGATCAATTCCGTTGTCGGAATGATCGGTGGCGGTCAACTCGGCAGAATGTTTATTCAAGAAGCGATTGATCTGGACGTTGAAGTGCATGTGCTTGATCCGGATGCTTTAGCGCCTTGCCATCGCATCGCCCACACCTTCACTCAAGGTTCTTTGAATGACTTCGATGCCGTTTTGAATTTCGGATCGGACAAGGATGTACTCACCGTAGAGATCGAAAACATCAATATTGATGCCCTTGAGGAACTTGAAAAAAGAGGGAAATCTGTTTTCCCACAGCCTTTCGCATTAAGAACGATTAAGGACAAAGGGATTCAGAAACAGTTTTATAAAGAGCATCAGATTCCTACCTCCTCCTTTCGGTTAATTGATTCAAAAGCTGATTTGAATTCAGAATCATTGCCTTGTGTACAGAAGTTGCGCACAGGAGGATATGACGGAAAGGGAGTACAGGTATTGAGAACGGAGGAGGATTTTTCGAAAGCGTTTGATGCACCTTCTGTTTTGGAAGAACTTATTGATTTCGAAAAGGAATTGTCGGTGATCGTTGCAAGAAATGCTTCCGGTCAAATCGTTTCATACCCTGCAGTTGAATGTGAATTCAATCCTGAGGCTAACCTTGTTGAACTACTATTTGCCCCGGCGGAAATTCCAGAAGATTTGGAAGTAAAGGCGCAACAACTCGCCGTAAGTGTTATTGAAAAACTCGAGATGGTTGGCATTCTGGCTGTTGAAATGTTTCTAACAAAAGATGGGCAACTTTTGGTAAATGAGATCGCTCCAAGGCCTCACAATAGCGGACACCACACCATCGAATGCAACGTTACATCTCAATTCGCACAACATTTGAGAGCAATACTGAACCTCCCACTTGGTTCAACTCAAATGATTTCGCCAGGTGCCATGATTAACCTGCTTGGAGAAAAAGGATTTGAGGGAGATGCATTTTATGAGGGTCTGGATACCTTTCTCGACATCAAGGGAATTCACCCACACCTTTATGGCAAGCGAAGCACCAAACCCTTTCGCAAGATGGGACATGTGACCATCGCAGGGGACTCCATAAAAGAAGTGAAATCTATTGCACATCAAGCCCTAAAAGGGATTAGAGTAATCAGCAAGTAGTCATATTTTGCCAAAAAATAGAATGCCGCAATCCTGAAAGATTGTTAAAATTATTTTTGTTTAATCTTTTTATTTGCTTGTTAAACATTTTTGTTTAAGTTTGTTGAGTATTCGTTAAACATTTTATTATGTCAACACTTGAATTCAACGAAGCACTCATAGGAATGGAAAACAACTTGCACTCTTTTGCAATGAGTTTTACCAGAAATAATGAGGATGCAAAAGATCTTACCCAGGAGACGATGCTGAAAGCGATCACCTACAGAAGCTATTATGCTCCTCAAACAAACTTCAAAGCATGGGTCTTTACCATCATGCGCAACATCTTTATAAATCAATATCGTCGCAAAGTGAAATCGGGGACGATCTTCGATCACTCACAAGACTTGTATTTACTGAACCAACCGGGTGATTCATTGAATTCTCCAATTCAGGAAATTGCAGTTAAAGAAATTAGTGGGCACATCGATAGATTGGAAGAAGAATATAGCGTACCTTTCAAGATGCACTTTAAAGGCTTTAAATACAAAGAGATTTCGCACAAACTGGGAATTCCAATAGGAACAGTGAAAAGCAGGATCTTCATCGCTCGCAAAAAACTCATGGAAGTCATGCCAGAGTATAATTATTCCATGAATTAATGAAGAAGGTCACCATCATCGGGGCAGGTATTTCGAGTTTATCGAGTGCAGCTTTTCTGGCCAAGGAGGGCTATGACGTTACGATACTTGAAAAGAACCAAACCATTGGTGGAAGAGCACGTCAGTTCAGTGAAAAGGGTTTTGTATTTGACATGGGACCCAGTTGGTATTGGATGCCAGATGTATTTGAACAGTTTTACAATAAGTTTGGCTATACGACGTCGGACTTCTATGAGCTCAAACGATTAGACCCGTCTTATCGCATTTTTTGGAAGGATAACTCACAATCTGATATACCGGCATCCGAAAAAGAACTGTTTCAATGGTTTGAAGAGCTTGAGCCTGGGAGTAGTAAGAAATTGCAATCTTTCTTAGCTGAGGCAAAATACAAATACGAAGTCGGAATGCAGGATTTGGTGTATAAACCAAGCTTGAAATTGACAGAATTTGCCGACATGCGTATTCTGAAAGGTCTGTTTAAGTTGCATTTGCTTTCGTCCTTTTCAAAATACATCAGAACCTACTTCAAAGACGAAAAGATACTTTCGTTACTCGAGTTTCCAGTGCTTTTTTTAGGTGCCATGCCAGAAGAAACTCCTGCACTTTATTCGTTGATGAATTATGCTGACATCTCTTTAGGAACGTGGTATCCCATGGGAGGTATGCACAAATTCATTGAGGCCTTTGAACGCATTGCAAAAGAAAACGGCGTAAAGATCCTTACAGGTCAAGAGGTTTCAGGCATCCAATACGAAAAGGAGCGATTGACACATGTTGTGGCCAACGGAAATAACATTGACACCGATATTTTAGTCTCAGGAGCAGACTACCAGCATACCGATAAATCCATCATGAATGGGAAGGCCAATTATTCGGATAAATACTGGGACAAACGAACTATGGCGCCATCCTGCTTATTGTATTATGTAGGAGTCAACAAGCGTATTGACAATCTTTTACATCACAACTTATTCTTTGATGAGGAATTTGGACTGCATGCTAAGGAAATTTACAAAGATCCGAAATGGCCTACAGCTCCTCTTTTCTATGTAAGTGCCCCTTCCAAAACGGATCCTTCAGTTGCACCGGAAGGACATGAGAACCTGTTTTTACTCATTCCAATTGCTCCAGATCTGAAGGACGACGAATCCATTCGTGAAGAGTATTTCCAACTACTGATGGACAGACTTGAGGCAAGAACCGGTCAGAAAATTCGAGATCACATTGTTTACAAGCGCAGTTACTGCATTTCTGATTTCAAGAAAGATTACCACGCATTCAAAGGAAATGCCTACGGACTGGCGAATACGTTAAGGCAAACAGCCATCTTGAAGCCTTCACTTAAGAATAAAAACTTAGATAATGTTTATTATACCGGTCAGTTAACTGTACCGGGACCGGGAGTTCCCCCGTCAATCATATCCGGTGAAGTAGTGGCACGGGAAGTTATGAAAAACCACCCACTCGCTATTACGATCAAATAATTGCTAAAACACTGAAACCATGAAAAAACTTTTTGATGACGTATCACATGAAATGAGCATGCTAACCACTAAAAGGTACAGCACCTCATTTTCTCTTGGAATCTCCTTTCTTCATAAAAGTATGCACAAGCCGATTTACGCGATCTATGGTTTCGTGCGCTTTGCCGATGAAATTGTTGATTCTTTCCACGGTTTCGAGCAAAAGGATTTGCTTGATGACTTCAAAAAACAAACCTATGTGGCCATAGACCAAGGCATTTCATTGAATCCGATACTTCATAGCTTCCAATGGGTAGTGCGCGCCTACAATATCCCTCTGGATCTCATCGAAACATTTCTAAACAGCATGGAAATGGACTTGGAGAAAAAGGAATATGACAAATCCAAATATGAACAATACATTTTGGGTTCTGCAGAGGTGGTAGGCCTTATGTGTTTGAAGATCTTTGTGAATGGGAATGATGCTGAATATGAACGATTGAAACCCCTTGCGATGAAACTCGGTTCAGCTTTTCAAAAGATAAATTTCCTTCGCGACCTAAAAGCAGATTACCAGGAACTGGGTCGTACCTATTTCCCAGGCATTGATCTGAATGAGTTCAACTCCACGGTTAAAAAAGAAATTGAAGCCGATATAGAGATTGACTTTAAACTAGGATATGAAGGAATTAAACAGCTACCTAAACAAGCTCGTTTTGGGGTGTATATGGCTTACATTTACTATTACAAATTGTTTACAAAGATCAAATCCACACCTGCGGAAGTCATTTTAAATGAGCGCGTTCGTATCCCGAACAATAAAAAATACCGTTTATTTGTAACATCGTTCGTACGTCACAATTTAAATCTTCTCTGATTGGAACACACCACTGAACATCACGTAATCCTTGTAGATGACCAAGACCAGGAAATGGGTCTGATGGAAAAGCATGAAGCACATCGAAAAGGGGTGTTGCACCGAGCATTTTCTGTTTTTGTATTCAATAGCCAGGGTGAATTATTGCTTCAAAGACGTGCTTTTGGTAAATACCATTCGGAAGGACTCTGGACAAACACCTGTTGCAGCCATCCTAATCCGAATGAAGATATCATCACGGCCGGCAATAGACGATTAAATGAAGAAATGGGATTTACCTGCGAACTACGTCCATCCTTTTCATTCATTTACAAAGCAGAACTTGACAATGGATTTACGGAGTATGAACTTGACCATGTGCTCATTGGACATTCCGACGAAACACCTCATCTGGATACGAATGAAGCGATGTCATTCAAATGGATGAAACTGGATGAGTTGAAAAGATCTATAGAAGAGCATCCAGCAATGTACACAGAATGGTTTAAGATCATTCTCAACGAACACACAACAAAACTAGCGCTGGCCCTGACTCATGAAAGTTTGTAGACGAGAAACCTTTAATGCCGCCCATCGACTTTTCAATCCGGAATGGTCGGATGAAAAGAATCTCGAGGTTTTTGGCAAATGCAGCAATCCTAACTATCACGGTCACAACTATGTGTTGGAAACATGGGTTGAAGGACCTATAGATCAGGAAATCGGGTATGTGATCGACCTGAAAAAATTGAAAGACATTATCCGAAACGAAGTAACGGAGCGTTTTGATCACCGTAATCTGAATCTTGATTGCGAGGAGTTCAAACAGTTGAAGCCTTCCGCTGAAAACATTGCTGTTGTCATTTGGAATCTTCTCAGACCGCACATAGAATCACAACTAAATCTAAGTGTGCGACTTTGGGAAACAGAGAATAACGTGGTGGAGTACGACGGAAAATGAAAAGTCTTTTCTGGCACCGACGAGATCTTCGTATAACAGACAATGCTGGATTATACAAAGCATTAAAAAACTGTGACGAGGTCATTCCAATTTTCATTTTTGATACCACTATTCTGGAGCGACTACCAAGAAACGACCAGCGCGTAAGATTCATCCTGGAAAGTGTCAAACAACTTAAAACCGAATACCGCAATCTTGGTTCGGATCTTCATATTTATCAAGGTGATCCCAAAATACTTATACCGGAAATTGCCCTAAAAGAACACGTTCATACTGTCTTTACCAATCGGGATTACGAGCCTTATGCCTTAGAACGGGATAAAGCCATTTTTGAAAATTTGCAACCCAAAGGCATTGACTTTATTGGAACGAAAGACCATGTCATTTTTGAAAAGAATGAAGTGCTCAAAGAAGATGGCTCACCCTACACCGTATTCACACCGTATTCAAGAAAATGGAAAAGTAAACTTGATTCGTTTTACTTAGCATCCTATCCTGTTGAGAAATATACTGAACATCTTTCAAGAACCGATGAGGAATCAGAAACACCGTCTCTAACAGAACTTGGTTTTAATCCCGAGGAAATTCACACATTCGCCTCCTCAGTTGCACATGACAATGTGATTCTTAATTATAAAGAAAATAGAGATATCCCATCATTACCAGGTACTTCACGACTCAGTCAGCATCTTCGATTTGGTACAATTAGTATTAGAGAACTTGCCAGGAAAGCCCACAGTCTCAATGAAACTTTTCTGAATGAACTCATCTGGAGGGATTTTTATCAAATGATCATATTTCATTTTCCCCATAGTGTAAAGGCTTCATTTAAACCGCAGTACGACCGTATCGAATGGGAGCATAACGAAAACCATTTCAAAGCTTGGTGTGAAGGCCGAACAGGATACCCCTTGGTTGATGCGGGAATGCGGGAACTGAATGCAACCGGGTTCATGCACAATCGGGTCCGTATGGTTACTGCAAGTTTCCTGACAAAACATCTTTTGCTCGACTGGCGACTAGGCGAGGCCTATTTTGCCGAAAAACTGCTTGATTTCGAACTCGCAAGTAACGTGGGCGGATGGCAATGGGCATCAGGAACGGGTTGTGATGCTGCACCTTATTTCAGGGTCTTCAATCCGGAAAGTCAACAAAAAAAGTTCGACCCAGATTTCAAATACATTAAAAAATGGGTTCCCGAATTCGGCACAACGAACTACACTCCACCCATCATAGAACATACATTTGCCAGAAACAGAGCAATCGCTCGATATAAAGACGGACTCAAATCATGAACAAACAATTAAACAGCGGGGATGCCTGCCCGATCTTCAGCTTGAAAGATCAAAAAGGGGATACGATCTCAATTCAGGATTACATTGGTAAACATGTTTTGGTCCTCTTTTTCTATCCGAAAGATGATACACGGGGGTGCACCATGGAAGCATGTGCCTTCCGGGATCAGTATGAAACTTTTCAAGATCACGGAGCAAAGGTGATCGGAATCTCATCTGATTCAGTTTCCTCACATGATCGATTTGCAAATAAATACAGCCTGCCCTACACCCTTTTAGCTGATACAAAAAAAGAAGTGAGAAATGCGTTTGGAGTTCCTGGAAATCTCTTTGGACTCATCCCGGGAAGAGTTACCTACATCATTGATCTTGATGGTATAATCCAGGGTGTTTATAATTCTCAGACCGACCCAACAGGACACATTTCCAAAGCACTGGAATGTATTCGCTCAATTACTGCTTAAGCAACTGCTTTTTCATTCTGCTAAGTGACTCTGGCAGAATCCCCAAATAAGACGCGATCTGATGCTGGGGAACCAGCTGCTCAATCCCAGGTGATCTTCGAATTAATTCCTGATAGCGTTCTGTGGCACTTGCACTGAGAGTGAGTAGAAAGCGTTTTTGAAATACCGAAAGGTGTTTCTGAATAATAATACGAAAGAAACGTTCCAATTTTGGATATGCTTCCAGCAACGCCTCCTTGCGTTCTGGGTCGATGGTCAACACGATCGTATCTTCCAAAGCCTGAACACTTAAGCTTGAAGGTTCACCACTGAGAAAAGAGGCCATATCCCCGACCCACCAATCAGGAAAGGCAAAATTAAGCACATGTTCCTGTCCTTTCTGATCCGTGTAATATACACGTAGTGTTCCCTTTACGACAAAACATTCCACCACACAAGGATCGCCCTGCTCAAACAAATGATCTTTTTTGGTAATTCGGCGAACGGAATAATAAGATGCAATGTTTTCTTTCTCTTGCTCTGTCAGTTCAATTCGTTCTGACATATAATGAATCAACTGTTGCTTGTATTCCGAATCC
>CAIYQV010000101.1 GCA_903928365.1 uncultured Flavobacteriia bacterium | reverse complement strand
CCTGCCGGACCTGGATCACCTTGCGGACCTTGAGCACCTGTGGCACCTGTCGCGCCCGCTGGACCTTGGGGACCTGTTGCTCCCGTTAATCCTGTTGCACCTGGATCACCTTGCAGACCTTGAGCACCTGTGGCACCTGTCGCGCCCGCTGGACCTTGGGAACCTGTTGCTCCCGTTAATCCTGTTGCACCTGGATCACCTTGCGGACCTTGAGCACCTGTGGCACCTGTCGCGCCCGCTGGACCTGCTGGACCTGTAGCACCTGTGGCACCACTTGCACCCGCTGGTCCTGTCGCTCCAACTGGACCTGCTGGGCCTGAGAGATCAGATGTTGTAAATGTTGTGCCGTCTGTATATGTAAAAGTGAAGGTGCCATCGCCGTTATCCGTGGTAGAAGTAATACCATTTCCTGTCGCGCCCGCTGGACCTGTGGCTCCCGCTGGTCCCGTAGCACCTGTTAATCCCGTTGGACCTGCTGGGCCTGAGAGATCAGATGTTGTAAATGTTGTACCGTCTGTATATGTAAAAGTGAAGGTGCCATCGCCGTTATCCGTGGTAGAAGTAATACCATTTCCTGTCGCGCCCGCTAGACCTGTAGCACCGCTTAATCCCGTTGGACCTGCTGGACCTGTCGCGCCTGCTGGACCTGTGGCTCCCGCTGGTCCCGTAGCACCCGTTAATCCTGTTGGACCTTGCGGTCCTGCTGGGCCAGTGGCACCTGCTGGACCGGTTGAACCGGTAATGCCATTACAGACGAATGACGTCATTGTGGAGTTTACTTCGCTAGCGTCTAGTGAACCATTTCCATTCGAATCCAATCCAAATTGGAGCTGAACTCCACCTTCAGCACATGTTACTCCAGGTGCAAGAGCACTTGAATTAATTAAGTATCCAACTGGGGCCGCTGATGGGTTACATAATGACTGCCATGATGTCGTCACAGATGAAAAGAACATGAAGCAGTCTACATCTGTGTCAAATACAAGTAAACCATTGGCTGGACCTGCAATAGTATTTCTCTGTGCAGTTGTCAACCTAGGAATTAATATCCCCTTTGTGGTTGAATATACTTCTAGAATACTGGTTACATCAGGTGTAATTGGTGTTTCTGATATCCCAACATTTTGTTGAGCAAATGAAACGGTCGAACTAGAAATTACTAATGTAAGCAGTAGCCCATTTCGGACATTACAAAGTCTGCGCTTCATAATTAGGTTGGTTAAGATTATTACAAAGATATGTCAAAAGAGAGATATCTTCCATATTTTAAGATTAAAAGTCAATTATCGATTTCCAATCGTTATCTTTCTCTTAACGAATTTATAACAAATAGGTTGCCTATACAAAACAAAAACGGCGCTCATCACTGAGCGCCGTTCCTGTTACGATATGCAGTTAGTCTTGCAGCATTGGTACTTCTGTGCCTTCTGCCCCAAGAGCTTCTTTGATCTTTGTTTCCAGTTCTTCCATTAATTCAGGGTTGTCCTGAAGCAAGGATTTCACTGAATCTCTTCCCTGACCCAAGCGCGTTTCACCATACGAAAACCAGGAACCACTCTTTTTCAATACATTCAACTCCACGCCAAGGTCGATCACTTCACCCACTTTGGAAATTCCTTCACCGTACATGATATCGAACTCAGCCTTTCTAAACGGAGGAGCTACTTTGTTTTTCACGATCTTCACCTTTACACGATTCCCCATAACGTCCTCTCCCTCTTTGATCTGGGATGACTTTCGGATATCAATTCGAATGGATGAATAAAACTTCAATGCATTTCCACCTGTAGTAGTTTCAGGGTTTCCGAACATCACGCCAATTTTGTCACGCAACTGGTTAATAAAAATACAGCAACATCCAGCCTTGTTAATAGACCCTGTTAATTTACGAAGCGCCTTTGACATCAAACGTGCCTGCAAACCCATCTGTGAATCTCCCATTTCACCCTCAATCTCCGCCTTTGGAGTAAGTGCTGCCACGGAATCCACAACAATCAAATCAATTGCACCTGAACGGATCAAATTATCAGCAATCTCCAATGCTTGTTCTCCGTTATCCGGCTGGGAAATCAATAAATTATCAATGTCCACTCCTAACTTCTTCGCATAGAACTGATCGAACGCATGTTCTGCATCAATAAAAGCTGCTATGCCTCCCTGTTTCTGAACTTCTGCAATTGCGTGAATTGCCAACGTTGTTTTTCCTGAAGATTCAGGACCATAGATCTCGATCACTCTTCCTTTCGGGTATCCATTCACTCCAAGAGCCATATCAAGCGTGATCGATCCGGTTGGGATGACTTCTACTTTCTCTACGGGTGAATCACCCAATTTCATTACTGCGCCTTTTCCATAAGTCTTATCCAGTTTTTCCATGGTCAACTGAAGCGCTTTTAACTTCTCTGCATTTACTTCTTTATTTACTGACATATCGTTTGTTGTTGTGTTCCTTAACTGCATAGGAACGATTTATACTTGGTTAACTTGTACAAAGGTAGATTCCCTAGATCGTAAACAATTTACGTTCTAAAAAATTAATTGAATTTTTCTAAAATCTCTTCGGCATGCGCCTTTGTGTTTGGCTTATCAATGACCCCAACAATCTGCTGCTCTTCATTGATCAAAAAGGTGGTTCTATGGATTCCATCATACTTCTTACCCATAAAAACTTTCGGTCCCCAGACACCAAAAAGCTCGATCACTTTACGATCTACATCCGCAATTAAAGGAAAAGGCAAGTTGAATTTATCGATGAACTTTCGATGGGAAGTATCGTTGTCCATACTGACTCCTATAACCTGTATCCCATGTACTTTAAGGAGCTCATCGTTATCTCTTAAATTACACGCTTGCGTTGTGCAACCGGGAGTATTATCCTTTGGATAGAAATAAATGACCAGTTTCTTTCCTTTAAAATCATTCAAACTGATCTCTTTTCCATTCTGGTCCATCCCAGAGAATTGCGGTGCTTTGTCACCAACTTTTAAATGTTTCATACGTCGAGATTTTAAACATTATTTTGACGATTTATTAATCAAATATACGCTCTTTTTATTTAATAGAAAACATAAATTGAAAAAATGTTTAAAATTTCGTCAAAAAAAGGCCTCCCAACATGGAGAGGCCTGAATACTCCTATATGAAAGAATCTTATTCTCCTCCAAATTCCGCTATGGAAACAAATTTGTTTTTCAGAGATTCGAATGCCTTTTTCGTTTTACGGGCCTGATCCGCATAGGCAGCGTTGTTGTTCTTTTCATGTTCCGCAATCTCCGTATCCAATTCAACGATCTTTTGATCGAACATGGAAAGCAGGTAATTCACATTTTGCGGCAAGAACATTTGTGTATAGAACGCTCCATTTTCGCCCAGATAATAGTAAAGATCATACGCACGATCGATCTCTTCCGGCTCCTGCCTAGAAATAAAATAGGTAAACGAATTCATCACTCCAAGCTGATCGAATCCTTGTAATAACGAACCCTTCAGAGCATTTTCAAAGAAAGCATATTTCTCTTTCGTACCGCTTGATCCATAGAGTTGAGCAATCCCAGTGATCATTTTAGATGAGCGCTCTGATTCAAGTACTGCTGCCTTTTGCATAGCCAAATCCGGATCAATTTTTCCTAGTTGTTTGAGGGCCGCAGAAACAACAAGATAAGATTGATCCTTCGCAATACGGTCTAAACAAATCACCTTTACTGACTCGGCATCCGAATTCGCTGCCAGATAATTCAATGCAGAAGATCTCACTTGAGAATTTGCGTCTTCAGTAGCCAGATCGCGAATCAGTGACAGACTTTTACCTTTATTCTCTTCGGTTAATTTCACTGCCTTTTCAATGGCCGCTAAACGAATATCCCAAAACGGATCGTTCAACGCATCCAGGATTAACTGCTGCACTTTCGGATCTTTACTTTTGGTTCCCAATGCCAAACCAGATCGACGAGCTTTATAACGCTTCCCATTGTAATACTGAAACACATACTGTTCTACCGGTTTGTCTTCTCGCACCTTCGCCAGCAACATTTGTTGATCATCGAAGATCACACATTTAAGATCCCCTTTGAACGGTAACACAAACTCTTGATCCAGTTTATCAATGACAATTCGGTGAACATGTTTGCCTTCCGCATCAAAAACGGCCACGTCAACAGGTAATTTGTAAATCGGAGAAACCTCCAGGTTCTGATTTTGTTTTACAGTCAGCTTCACTGTTCCTGCAGCAGTATTTATAGATTGTGCCACATCCAATACCGGGTGACCGGATGCAAGGAACCACTGATTAAAAAACCAATTCAAGTCCTCTCCGCTCACCTCTTCGAAAGCGAGGCGCAACTGTTGGAATTCTGCAGGTTTAAATCTGTTTGTTGTCAAGTATTGATTCATTCCTTTGAAGAATGCCTCATCTCCAAGATAAGAGCGAAGCATGTGAAGAATTCGTCCTCCCTTGTTGTACGAATGCCCATCGAACATCTGCTCCTTATCGTCATAATCAAACCAGATCAGATCATGGTATCCGGCACTCTGCGAACTTTGGTAGTATCCCTCAGCTTCCCCGTCAGCCTGATAATCTGCTTCATCTTGACCATATCTGTACTCATCCCACAAATACTGGCTGTAATTAGCAAACGATTCGTTCAGTGGCAGATTCGACCATGACTCACACGTGACAAGATCGCCAAACCAATGATGAAACAATTCATGAGCAATTGTCGACTGATCGTTACCATCCAACAATTCACGATTGTTCTTGTAAACATAGTCACCAAAAATAACCGCACCAGTATTTTCCATCGCCCCTGAAACGTATTCACGAACAACGATCTGATGGTATTTATCCCATGGATATTCCACTCCTAACAATTGAGAAAAATGTTTGATCATGGCAGGTGTCTCACCAAAGATGGCTTTCGCATAAGGTTCCCATTCCGGCTCGACATAATAATTGACTTCCATTTTACTGCCATCAGGACGCGTGTAAGAATCTTTGATCACTTTAAATTCGCCCACGCCCATCATGAATAAGTACGGTGCATGTGGTAAGTCTTGTTTCCAATGATCTGTTCGGGTGCCGTCGGTATTCTTTTTAGAAGAAACCAATTTACCATTTGACAAAGTGACATATTTGTCTTCCACTGTCATAAAGATCTCCTGCGTAGTTTTCACATTTGGCGCATCAATCGTTGGGAACCAAACGGAACTTGCTTCGGTTTCTCCTTGCGTCCAGATTTGAGGCATTTTCGATTTTTCCTCCCCCTTAGGATTAATAAAATAGAGGCCCTTATCGGATGTGATCGCAGCACTTCCATCAGTGGTTCTCTCTTCAGGTTTTGCAACATAGGCGATTGTCAAGGTATACTTCTCATTGCGTGTATACGTTTTACCTAATTTGATTCTTAAATAACTACTGTCGTAGGAATAAGAAAGATCCTTGCCATCCAATTGTACTTTCAAAATGTCCATTCCTTTGGCATCGAGTGTCAGGCTGTCAGACGGATAAAAATGTGGTTTAGCAGTTAGCGTCTCCAATCCTTTCATCCGTGAACGAGTCCAATCAAAACTCACTTCCAATTTTGTATGGATCAAGTCTGTTCGAATAGGTTCCGTTTCTCGATAAACGGGACGTTCTGGGGTAATTTCCTCCGAATCTGAAAGAATTGAATCCTCCACATTTTCTAATAAATCTGATTCCCCAATAACAACTTCCGTATTATTTTTAGGAGCGCACGAAGCCATTAATATCAATACTCCTAAGTAGATCCAATTTTTCATAATTTCGATTTTTTCACCCTGCAAAACTCAGAAATAAATTCAAATGATTGTCCTATAAAAAGACTAAGGGAATGCTATTCTGTTATTTTTGCATCAAATAGAGGATAAATGGCAAACCGAACCTGGTCTTTTGACGGAAAAGAAGTTGTTGGAACTGATGGCGCTGCTCTTCGTTGGGATGATGATCGCTATTTTACACTTACGTACAAGGGTAAAAAGTTCTTCGGAGAATTATTGGATAACCAATCAGAATCGAATGCGTTGACTATTAAGATCAATCAGCGCGTATTTTCGGTGCGTAAAAAAGGGGAACTGGATGACCTTATTGCCGCATTAGGACTGGACAAACCAAAAGTTAGAAAACTTAAAGAACTTGCCGCTCCGATGCCGGGAAGAATTGTTCAAGTAGCTGTTTCGGTAGGACAAGAACTACAACCTGGAGATGAGATCCTTTCATTGGAAGCCATGAAAATGGAAAACGTTTTGAAAGCAGAAGGAATCGGAACCGTAAAAGCCATTCTGATTGAGCCAAATCAAGTTGTAGACAAAGGGGCGATACTCATCGAATTTGAATAAAAAAATCGAAGGGGAAGTATTGCTACTCCCCCTTATTCGATCTCATCGTTGAGTGGTAAAAGCTTGTTGAATTATTATCGGATGCTTTTTCCCAAATTCCTTCATACACCACTCCTTCAACTTTTTTAAATCTTCCGCATCTTTTAAACTGCGGATGGCCTTGTGCAGCTCTTTCTGAAATAACGCTTGATCAAAGCTTACCACAGAAAGTATCTTCTTTCCAAGTTCCAACATATGAGAAAGTTACCAAAAGGAAATTTAATTTCCAAAAAATCATGGAATAAATTTCTTCTTGATCACCTGGTAAATTTCCAAGGTTACTTTGTCATATACATAAATCAACAAATGCATGTTTTCTGCATTGTGTCCGGTGGGCGGAGCTCCTTCAGGGACAAGCTGATCGGGAATGATTGCTGAGTAGTCCAGATAATACTTCCCATTTGACAGAAGTTCTGAAGTAAGATTTCGCCCCCATAGCCGTCCATCAATTGTTCCCCTAAAAATATCCCTGTGAATATAATCCGGCGTAAATACATTGTTCACGTTTTGTGGGCCGATCACTGAGTCTTCCATCATATAAACCACCATTGCCAAATCACTGGTAAGAGAATTGTCAAGTTTTTCGATTTCGGCATGAAGGAAAAATCCATGTTTCGGAGCCTCATAGTAATTCACTTTTGCCTTAATAGACACCTTGGGTAACGCCGTCAAAACCGCATCCACTTTTCCTTGCCAAAGTCCGGATCCTGCGAAATACTCTCCTGCATCATTGGTACGACTGATCGTTCCCGCTGGATTACCATAAAAACCGGAGTTCACCAGTGTTGTGCCGAAAAACGCGCCTAACTCCAAACTTTCATTATTATAGAAAGGTATAGTGTACCCTTGAGCTGTGTTGATTGCCTGAAAGGAAGACATGCCATTGTTTGTGTTGGAGGCATGAATGCTTGCCACAAAAACCCTTGTAGGATTAGACTCATGTATGCCGTGCGCTACGATTCCTGCAGCTGGGCAAAAACTACAATTGTGTCCGGTAAAATCTTCGATCAACGCATTGCGCTCAGGGTCATCCAATGGTAGAGAAGCCAAATCAGGCCATTCATTGGCAACATAATCACTCCAGCTTCCCGGGTAGATCGTTGTGTCCAGATCCACACTTATGGATGGAGGGTACGGATTATCTACATGGTCGCATGATTGCAGCAGAACTACTGAAAGGAGCGATAGAAAAATTAGGTGCTTTTTCATTAATTCCCAGATTAAAAACTATGAGTAAATGAGATCGTGAGTCCGTTGGATGCAGGTACCGGTCGGCACACCCCGCCAACACAGAAAAGACCTGCACGTTGTCTTCCGTAAGAAACGGTTAATCGTGTAGCTTCACGTATGTAGCCCACTGAAAGGTAAGGATGGTGAGCACGATGTGATTTTTCCGGATTACCAAAGTTGTATTGGTCCATTACGCTCACAAACCAATTGGTATTGATCGTGTATTCAACCAAGATGGTTGACCAGTCACCTTTATCTACCGGAACGGGACTTCCTGTATAGTAAAATGGATAGTCTTTCTCAACTGTAGAAACCTGGTTAGTTGAAGGATCCGTGATGTCAACTGAATCTCTTCTGTTCACAAAAAGAAACTGAAATTCCGTACGCAACGACTGTTCATGGTTGATCTTGTAACCTGTTTCCAAGACGAATACGTTAGATCGAATGAACCCGTGTTCTTTTGTAACTGTTGCCACATCATTGTTCAAGGTGATGTTAAAATAACTTACGATCACATTGAGGTTCTTCGTGAATTTTTTAGAGATGTTAAAATTGATATCTCTCCAATACAAGCTATCACTGATATCGAATAGTCCACTTGTGTAAGTGACCCCGGTAGAATCCAAAGGGTCTATTCCTGATGTGTGTCTCATCGGTCTGTATGCACTTGAATAGTTCAAATCGATCGTAGTACCATATTTTCCGCCGAAGCGAGAACCTTTTTTAAAGGTATAAAGCACTTCCCCCTGAAATGCCATTTCACCCACGGGTTGGGTAGCATAAGGATAAAGAGATGCCACAAGATTGTAGGTGTGTGTCTTGTTCAAAGAGGGGAGGTAATTGATCAATACATTTTGCAACTGTTTGGTACGATCAGCCCTGAAACTCATATTGTCAACTGACTTTGCCGAAAGGATGATTCCGAGTCCTTTTTGAGAATATCCCAAATTAAATACCGCCGCATGACCTGGATTATAATTGTATTTGTTATCCTCCGACGGATCCTGACCTTTGAAAACATACTCTCCATCGAATGCCACTTTACCATATTTCAGTCGAAGACGCCCTCCATAACAACCCACATTTTCAGGCAGGATCAAGTCATCATTCGTATCGCGTTGATATTTACTTACAAAAGAACCGCCAATGGTAACATCCAGTTTTTTCGCTGCCCACGATTTAAAAACCTCATTAAAATGAAGTTCCCCATCAAATCCTCTAACCAATCCATCACTATGGACAATTCTTCCATCAAGAAAGGCATAACGCAGGTATCCATAGACTCCTTTTATGGTAAAGCCTTTTTTCGGGGTGAGTTTAACTCGAGCACCATCAAGTTGGTTGTCGTAACCCAAGCCCATATTCTCATAGGTACGGAACGCTAATCCCGAGCCAAATTGCTCATAGATAGACCCAAGCGTTATATCCACGAAATCGTTGGAATAACCCACATAGCGCATCCCGAGTCCAGTACCATCAAAGGTGGCCGGATATCCTTGTATTCGAGGCAAATACGATTCGAAACGCATTCCCGCTTTGAAATTCCCTTGGGTGTAGAATACGTTCATATAGGAGTTAAGCAAGCCTTTGGAATCTGGCTGTGTAGCCCCTATCAAAGAGTCCGAGTTCAAGTACTGGAAGGTGCTTTCGGCGTTGCCGGTAAAATTACCTGCATTGACTTGTGCAAAACTCTTCCCGATACTTCCTCCTAGAAGTAAAAGTAAAGTCAGTTTTTTCATGTAAAGTTCAGGTTTCCGTGTAGGAATTATTCTTTGGCCTTAGGTTTGGCGATCTTCTTTATCTCCTCGTATAGTTTTTCTTCATCTCCAGGCGCATAATTATTGTGTGAGTAGACAATATTGCCCTCAGTATCAATCAAAAATGTATGAGGCACGTTATTCACCCCCATAGCACGTTTAAAATCCCCATTAGGATCCATCAATACCAGGTAATCCCACATTTTACCGTTGACATAAGTCGGTACTTGAGCGGCTGTTTTGGTATCATCAATGGATACTGCTACCAGATTTACTCCAGTTTCAGTTTGCCATTCTTCATACAGGTCATGAATCGTATTTAATTCTCTTTTACAAGGCGAGCACCATGTTGCCCAAAAACTGATCACAACAGGTCCTTCAAAACCAAGTGAAGCCGTATTCACAGATTTTCCGTCCATATCTTTGAGTGCCACTGAAGGCAATTTCTTCACGTCAAGTACATGTGCTTCTTCTGTCTCCTGAGCTTGCATTGTTCCTGCCAGCGCTATACCACAAACGAATAATAGGATTTTTTTCATTTTGTAAGATTTAAAGTTTCGCCAGGCTTTTCAAGAACCTTGCCGAAGTCAAAGATAGAATTGACAGCTGTCATAGACAAAAATAGATTGAGGAATATTCTTGTATTCCTAAAAAAGTTAGATCCAACATGTTTCGGAATGATTTATGTTCGTTAGGATTTCAATTTAATCCTCAATAATCGAACTTTAATTGTTATCTTTCGAATTACTTTTGGTGTTACAATGTTTGAAGAAACGACTATGAAAAAGAAAAATTTACTCCTTTTATTATCCGCAGTTACTTTGGGAACATTCTTTTCGTTCGCGCAAAGCGGACTGGATGTGCGCTATGATCCGGATGGAGCTACCGGTCCGTTAGCGACTACAGGTTCAAATCTTGCGGGAGGCAGTCATAGTATTAGTTTATACCCGGGAAGTCCTGATTTGGCTGGTGGCGTTTATGAAGTTCATTTTATTGTAACCAATACAAATAATACTGATAAACAGTACAAGATTATTAGAAAGCAAGTGAACGTTCCAGCAACCTGGATTGATCAAGTTTGTTGGCCACCATTGTGTTACAATGCTTCGGGTTCGGTTTATTCAACTCCTCACACAGCTTCCAATCCTGCGCCAATTATTGTTGCGGGTTCAGAGTTGACAACCACAGGATTGGATGCAGAATTAAAACCACGAATCACACCTGATCAAAGTGCAGCGGGATATGCCTTATACAGATATTATTTTTACGATGTGCAAGGTGGTGGTTACGTTGACTCCGTTGACCTTTCTATAGGATTTGTCTTGGGAGTGAATCAACAGAAAGTAGCTCCAGCGATGGTCGTGATGCCAAACCCCGCGGATAATCATGCTTCAGTGACAATTAATTCTGAAGAAGCTACTCCACTTAAAGTAGTAGATGCACTTGGTAAAACAGTTTTAACAGAAACCATCTATAATGGATCGAAGTCACTGGATGTTTCTGATCTCAAAAATGGTGTGTATTTTATACTGATTGAGTCTGAAGGAAAAATGCTCAACAGAAAGTTAATCGTTCGACATTAATTGTCTGACCTAAACCTTACATTAAAAGACCGGATATCCGGTCTTTTTTGCTTTCATCGGTTTTATTATCTTTGACTCCAAGCTGCTCCAGAATTTGAACATCTCTATTGAACTCACAAACTACCTGAACGGAAATAGATCTTTTCGCCTGGCTTGCTTTTTAAGTCTCTTTTGTATTTGTTTACAGCCAATCATTGGACAACAAAACAGCATTCCAATTCAAAGCTATTTTAAGGATCACCTTTTTAATCCATTGGTCACAAACCAATATCAAGGTTCCGGAATGTTGCCT
>CAIYQV010000100.1 GCA_903928365.1 uncultured Flavobacteriia bacterium | reverse complement strand
ATTCCGTTCACAAAATTGTCGAATAAGTTCTTGAGGGGCTGCCGCTGCAGAATGAATAAATACAGAAGAATTGGAGGCAATGTGTAAGGAAGAGAATGGGTCGCGCATTTTTTTGATGCAAATCTCAGCTCTTTGAAGCGCTTAAATGGTGATCCTAATCAATAAATCTGAAGGTTAAATTGATCCTTGCTTCATTTATCTTCATTTGTTTGGGAATACGATGTTTCCAATGATGCTGCAATTCTCCTCCCATAATCAATAACGAACCATGTGTTAATTCCATTGAAAGTTGATCAGATGATTGATTGTGCTTCAGATCAAACCGTCGCGTAGCACCCAGACTCAAGGAAGCGATTACAGGGTTGTTCCCAAGTTCTTTTTCGTTATCCGCATGCCAACCATTGCTGTCTTGACCGGTTCGGTAATAGTTCACTAGAACACAATTAAAGAAATGGCCGGAAAGGGATTCAATTTGGTCCTTTATTTCTTTGATTTCCTTGTGAAAAGGATGTGATATTAGTTTTTTCCCTGAATATCCATAGCTTTTTCCATTTTCGCTGTGAAAGGATTCCAATCTTGGAATCACATGTCTCTTTCCAAAAAGTTGGATGCTTCCTTGGTCGAATGGAAGATTTTTCAGACAATATTCTATCAAATGTGTGCCTTTTGATTCCGTTAAAAATTCGGGATAATAGATAATCCACCCATCTGTGAGGTCAATTCGTTGCATCAGATATAACCGACAAGATCATAAGCCACATAACCTACCATTTCTTTAATAAGGGTATCCCAGCCATCAAAACTGTCATAGTTTGGAAGAACATATTGATCCCACTGGTATTTTCTTCTTGGACCCGAATAATGGTCTGTGGTAAAAGCGTCGCAGTGAAGTCCTTCCTTTTCAAAACATGCCAGCGATCGGCGCATGTGTTTAGCGGAAGTAATGAGTAAAAAACGCTTTAGATGTGGGTACGATTTATCCAGGATTTTTTTCGTCTCCATGGCGTTCTCATGCGTGTTTCTCGAGGTGGTTTCAATGATGATATCTTGTTTAGGTATACCCCAGCTAAGTAAAACATCTCGAAATTGGGTGGCTTCATGAAGGCCTCGATCAATAACATAACCATTGTCACCAGTGATCAGAATTTTTTTGATCTTTCCCTTGTGGTATAAGGTTAGCGCTTGCCAGATACGGTCGCCTCCTCTGCGAATACTGAGAACATTCAAGTCGCTGTTCCATTCGGCCATTCCTGTAAGGACTATTCCCACTTCATAGGTCTTGACTTTCGAAATTTTAGTACCTGGTATTTCCCACATTCGGAAGGCCTCACTGAGAATAGCAGTATTAGTAAAGAAAACAAAGAGTCCGATAGTCATCCATTTATACCTCGTTTTCCAAGGTTCGCGTCGCCAGAAAAGATGCAGTGTAAGTACGGCAATGAACCAGTTAAATGGTGAAAGGAGAAAAAGTAGCGCTTTCGAAAGAAAGAAGAACATAATGCAAAAATAGGAGGTTTCAATCAAAAAATAAGAACAGTTATTTTAGAATAGAAGTAGTTTTGCAAGGCAAATACATAAAATATGACCTGGTTAGAAGAACTTTTTGATATCAAATACACCGATGTGAATCAGTTCCTGGTTCGAATGGGAACGAATTTGTTGATCTCGATCGTTATCCTAGTCGTAGGGTTTTGGCTTTCCAATGTGCTTGCAAGAGGACTGAAGAGAGTGCTTCGTAAAAGTCATACGGATGAGGGCTTGGTGACCTTTATCAGCAGTTTTATGTCCATGGTTCTCAAAGTACTGGTAGTGATCACCTCTATAACGCAGATCGGTGTTGAAATGACCTCGTTTGTGGCGTTGCTTGGTGCAGCAGGACTTGCTATTGGTATGGCTTTTTCTGGTACGTTGTCGAATTTTGCGGGAGGAATAATGATTCTGGTGTTAAAACCTTTCAAAGTGGGTGATATCATTCTTACTCAAGGAGAAAAAGGGGAGGTGAAGGAGATTCAAATTTTCAACACCTATTTGTATACGACAGATAATAAAGTAATCATTCTTCCCAACGGACCTGTGGCTAACGGGAACATAACCAATTTTACGAAGGCAGATAAACGTCGTGTGGATTGGGTATTCAGTATTACATATGGGGATGATTACACGAAGGCGAGGGAAGTACTTATGCAATTGATCACAGAAGATAAACGCATTCTTTCAGAACCTGAACCTTTTGTCGGAATCAATCTTCTTGGACCTTCATCCGTTGATCTTGCTGTGCGTGTTTGGGTGTTGACCGATGATTTCAACGATATCTTTTTCGATATCAACGAAAGAGTTTACGATGAGTTCGCGAAAGCAGGATTACGCTTCCCTTTCCCTCAGTTGGATGTACATTTGAAAAAACAGGTATGAGTCCCTTGAATCACCATCCGCTGATTGTTCGTTACATCGAAATGAATCGTTTCGGAACTTATCTTGGAATGGATTTCAATATTGTTGATGCTGGAAAAATTGTATATCAACTTCAAATCAGAGAAGAACATTTGGCTACCCCGGTTTCAGCGCATGGCGGCGTGATATCAGCCTTGTTGGATGCGACCCTTGGGGTTGGAGCATTGAGTGCTGTTTGTGAGGAAGGTAATGTGGTGTCCACGATAGAAATGAAAGTTTCATTCATTCGGCCGGCGCTCCTTGGTGATCATCTTACTGCTTCGTCAGAAATAGTGAAAAAAGGCAAAAAAATCATTTTCACAGAAGCGGTAATACACAATCAAAAAAATGAACTGGTGGCAAAAGCCAGTGGAACCATGAATGCCTATCCAAAGGAAAAGGCGGGGTATTAAGTTGTTTTTTAATTCAAAATGAAAGGCGCCGCGTTCTTGCTAGAGGCGGCATCATTTTATTGTAATAAGTCATGTAACACAAAATTATGAACATTGTAAGATCGACTAATCAGTCAAAATTGTAATTTTGTTTTCAAATACCCTGTTTCATGACAAAAAAGGAACGACTGATGCTTACCGCGAGAAGACTATTTGCTGAAAATGGTTTTTACGGGACAGCTACTGCCCGCATAGCGAAGGAGGCCGGGGTGAGTAATGGGATACTTTTTCATTACTTCCCAACAAAGGAAATACTTGTAAGAGCCATGTACAGTGATGTGAAGGATCGGATTTTTGATTACTCACTCGGACAGGTCTATAAGGGAGCTACTCTTCAAGAAAGTATTTATACCTTGTGGTTGGCTTCGGTAGAATGGTATGTCGAACATCCGGAAGAATTTCATTTCATGAGACAATACGAAACGTCACCTTATCATGACGTGGAAACAGAAATGGAACACCGTCACACGCAACTGACGCTTGAATTGATCAACAAAGGCTTGGAATCCGGAGTTTTGAAAACATTTCCTCCACAGTTGTTGTTTCATGTGATGACAAAACTTGTCCATAACGCTGTCGAATACATTCGATTGTATGATGAACTGTTGGAAGATTTTGAATTTAGAAATAGGTTATTCGACGTAACCTGGGATGCATTGAAAAAATAAGATGAAGAACCTCGCATTAATTACAGGTGCCTCTAGCGGCATTGGTATGGAACTGGCACGAATTCATGCCGCAAAAAAAGGTGACCTGATTTTGGTGGCCAGAAGAAAAGAAGAATTGGATCGCCTTGCGGAAGAACTGCAAAAAAATCATGGTGTCGAAGTAACAGTGATTTCGAAGGACCTTTCAGCTCCAGGAGCCTCCCGGGAGTTAGTTGAAGAACTGGGTCCATTGGTGAAGGAAGTAGCAGTCCTCATGAATAATGCAGGTTTTGGTGGTTATGGTAAATTCATTGACCGACCGATTGATAAAGAAATTGAAATGATGCAATTGAATATGGTTGCATTGACAGAACTGACACATTACATACTTCCGCACATGGTTGCCCGCGGATCAGGTAAAGTTTTGAATACGGCAAGTTCTGCTGGTTTTATGCCGGGGCCATTGCAAGCGGTGTATTTTGCGACAAAAGCATTTGTGGTATCATTGACGCAAAGCATTCATCATGAACTGAAGTCTCAAGGTGTATCAGTAACGGCATTGTGTCCTGGGCCTGTGAAGACAGGGTTTGAAAAAACCGCCGGGTTAGAAGGGGTGGATCTGTTCAAAATGGCATTGTCACCTGTTCATACTGCAAAAGCTGGATATCGTGGAATGGAAAAAGGACGTATGATCGTATTTGATCAGCGAATGCTTTCATTTTCGGTTAACTGGCTAATTCCATTTATGCCACGTTCGTGGATGCTAAAAATGGTCGAAAAGATGCAGACGCCGAAATAGATTCAGTTTGTTGTTTTCAGTGCTTTATTTCTACCTTTGCATCGAAATTCAACGCAATGCTCTTATTCTTTAACGATGTTTCGGGTTCTGAGGTATTGGTCATTCTGATCTTTATTCTCATCTTTTTTGGCTCGAAGAGTATTCCCGGCATTGCACGAACATTTGGACGCACGATCCATCAGATCAAAACGGCATCCAGTGAACTTCAGGATGAGATTCGTAAGTCAGGAGTTGATATGAAAAAGGATCTCAACCTAACCAGCCTGATTCAGGATTCCACATCAGAAATGGCACAACCATTGGATCAAATGGCAAATGATCTGGATCAATCCATTCGTTTTGAGCCTTCAAAAAAACAAGTAGATGCAGAGGTGAACATTGTTGAAAATGTTATTCCTGAAGCAAAATCCGTCAAAGAAGAATCTTCTGAACAAAATGATGCTTTAACAGCTACAGATGAACATGAGGAGGCTACAATCGTTTCCGAAGAGACCAAGAAAAGTACTTAGCCTGCGCCTTACATCCTCTAATATTGCAGCAGAATTAACGTAAGCTTAAAGTCCGGGGCGAAAGATAAATCCTGTCCATACGAAAAAAGGTCGTACCTTTGCACCCAATTTTAGAAACAATAAATGACATTTGAGGAACTCGGGCTGAAGAGTGAGGTGCTGAAGTCGTTAAAAGAACTGGGGTTTGAAGCACCTACTCCGATCCAACAAAAAGCCATTCCATATTTACTGGGTGCGAATAGCGATTTTGTTGGTTTAGCTCAAACAGGAACAGGAAAGACCGCAGCGTTTGGTCTTCCACTGGTAAACAACATTGAAAATCACGCAAAAACTCCGCAAGGATTGGTTATCTGTCCAACGCGTGAACTCTGTCTGCAGATCTCGAAAGATCTGGAGATCTATGCAAAATTCTTAAAGGTAAAAGTAGTAGCCGTTTACGGTGGTACAGATATTCGTCGCCAAATGACAGAGATCCGTCAGGGTGCTTCGATCATCGTTGCGACACCGGGAAGGTTGATGGATCTCATCAATCGTAAAGCCGTTCAGTTGCACGAAGTAGAATACGTTGTGCTCGATGAAGCGGATGAAATGCTCAATATGGGATTCAAGGAAGATATCGATTCCATTTTGGAGTCAACTCCTGATCACAAAAATGTATGGTTATTCTCCGCTACAATGCCTGCAGAGGTAGCGCGCATTTCCAAAAATTATATGACTGATCCGTTCGAAGTTTCGATCGGACACAAAAATCAGAGTAACGAGAACATTGATCACATTTATTATGTGGTCAAAGAAAAGGATCGTTACGCTGCTGTAAAACGTCTCATTGATTTTAATCCGGATATATATGGTTTGATCTTCTGCCGCACACGTCAGGAAACGGGAAGTGTAGCTGAAAAACTGGCCAAAGAAGGATATAACGCAGAACCATTGCATGGCGATCTGTCGCAAGCTCAGCGCGATCGTGTAATGGAGCGTTTCAGAAATAAAGATCTACAAATCCTTGTGGCTACTGATGTTGCGGCTCGTGGTTTGGATATCGATAATATCACTCATGTCATTAACTATAATCTTCCGGATGACATTGAGAATTATACGCATCGTAGTGGTCGTACCGCACGTGCAGGTAAAAAAGGAGAGTCTCTCGTATTGATTAATACACGTGAGCATGGTAAGATCCGTGCGATCGAAAAACAAATGCGTACGACTTTTACTGCGGGAATAATACCGAATGCGAAAGAGATCTGCGAAATACAGTTGATGAAACTGATCAACAAAGTCATTTCGATCGATGTGCGTGAGCGTGACATTCAAACGTTTATGCCAACCATTATGGCCGGTTTTGAAGACATGTCCAAAGAGGAAGTGATCAAACATTTCGTATCAGCTGAATTCAATCGATTCATAGAATACTATGAGCGTGCAGGTGATTTGAATGCAACTTCCGGAAAAGGCGATGATAGAGGATTTGAAGATCGTACCAAACGTCGTGACCGTAAAGGAGACGAAACGGAAAGTGGTAAAACCCGCTTCTTCGTAAGTATTGGTCGCCGAGATGGATTAAATCCAGGTGGATTGCTACGATTAGTTTGTGATGCTACCGGTTTGAATTCAGCCAATGTGGGACGTATCGATATCATGACCTCCTATTCATTCTTTGAGGCAGATAACGAACATTCAGATAACATTTTGAAAAGCGTTAATGGTTCCAATTACGAAGGCCACGAAGTAAACATTGAGATCACGAAATCCAAACCATCTGGTGGTGGTAATCGCGGTGGCGGTGGTCGACGTGATGGTGGTTCTTTTGGTGGAAAGTTCAGAGGTGGACGCGATGGTGGCGGTCGTGATGGCGGCGGTCGTGATGGCGGTGGTCGTCGAGACGGTGGATTCAGAGGTGGAAGCGATGACCGTCGTGGAGGACCTAAAAGAGATGGTGGATCAAGCAGGGACGGTGGACCTAAAAGAGACGGTGGACCCAAAAAAGATGGCGGTGGACGTCCTCGATCTTTTGGGAAGCCATTTAACAAAAAATCAAATTAACAGTTAGTATTTCTACGAATAATATGGAAATCAGAAACATAGCAATTATTGCACACGTTGACCACGGTAAGACTACCTTGGTAGATAAAATGATTGAAGCTGGAGCAGTTTTAAATGAACGCGATCGTCCAACTGGTGAGCTAATCATGGATAACAATGATTTGGAGCGCGAGCGTGGAATTACCATCGTTTCAAAAAACGTTTCAGTGAATTATAAAGGAACAAAGATTAATATCATCGACACACCCGGTCACGCCGATTTTGGAGGCGAAGTAGAGCGTGTATTGAACATGGCTGATGGTGTTTGTTTGTTAGTTGATGCTTTCGAAGGTCCAATGCCTCAGACACGTTTCGTATTGGCAAAAGCACTTTCAATGGGTTTAAAACCATTGCTTGTAATTAACAAGGTGGATAAAGAAAATTGTACTCCTGATGAGGTTCATGAAAAAGTATTCGATTTAATGTTTGAATTGGATGCCAATGAACAACAATTGGATTTCGCGACAATTTATGGTTCAGCAAAAAATGGTTGGATGTCAACAGATTGGAAACAACCAACTACCACAATTGCCCCACTTTTGGATGAGATTTTGACGTATTTTCCACCGAAGAAAATCGATGAAGGAAACACGCAGATGTTGATTACATCGTTGGATTTTTCAACGTATGTTGGTCGTATCGCAATTGGTTGTTTGCGTAGAGGTGAAATCAAAGAAAATCAGCAGGTAATTCTTGTGAAACGCGATGGAACTCAAGAAAAACATCGAATAAAAGAAGTATTCGTCTTTTCTGGTTTAGCGCGCGAAAAAGTGGCCTCCGTTCAAGCTGGAGACATTTGTGCCATCACAGGCATTGAAGGGTTTGAAATTGGAGATTGTATCTGTGATTTCGAAAATCCTGAACCATTGGATACGATTCAATTGGATGAGCCAACGATGAATATGATGTTCTCAATCAATGATTCTCCATTCTTTGGAAAGGAAGGGAAATTCGTTACTTCTCGTCACATTCAGGAGCGTTTGCAAAAAGAGCTTGAGAAAAACTTGGCAATGCGTGTAGCGGATACGGACAAAGCAGATAAATGGATCGTTTCTGGTCGTGGAGTTTTGCATTTATCTGTTTTAATTGAAACAATGCGTCGTGAAGGGTATGAATTACAAGTAGGTCAGCCACAAGTGATCATCAAAGAAATTAATGGTACAAAATGTGAGCCTGTTGAAGAATTGACAATCGATTTACCTGAGGAGTTTTCCGGAACTGCGGTTGAAGCAGTTACAAAACGTAAAGGTGAAATGACGAATATGGAGCCAAAAGGAACACGTATGGTGATCCAATTCCAAATTCCATCACGCGGAATCATTGGTTTACGTAATTATTTATTGACACAAACCGCAGGTGAAGCAATCATGACGCATCGTTTCTTGGAATATCAACCGTATAAAGGTGAAATTCCGGGACGCCAAAATGGTTCATTGATTTCTTTGGAACTGGGTACTTCGATACCTTTCTCAATGAATAACCTTCAAGATAGAGGTAAATTCTTCATCTTCCCGAATGAAAATATTTATGAGGGACAAGTAATTGGTGAAAATTCACGGGCAGGTGATTTGTGTGTGAACGTTACCAAGACGAAAAAACTGACAAACATGCGTTCTTCAGGAGCAGATGACAAAGTTCGTCTGGCACCACCAAAAGTATTCAGTTTGGAAGAATGTCTGGAGTACATTCAGTCAGATGAGTATGTGGAAGTGACACCGGAAAATTTGCGCATTCGTAAGATTCTTTTGAAGGAAACGGACCGTAAGCGTTCTTCAAAATAAGTGTTAAACTGTAAGAATCGCGTCTGTTTTTCGTTGATACGGAAGAACTGTTGATTTTCATGTTCATAAAATTTATTGAACCGATCAATGAAACAGTCGCAAAGTGACTAATTTGAATCTCAAATTGACCGCTTATGTTTGATGACGAAGAAGACGAAGGATTCGACGGAAATTTGAACGAGGATCTGGAGAAGTTCGAAGCATATCTCAAGGGAGATGCCATCGGATTTATGGACAGCGATCGGCTGGAAGCCTTGATCGATCATTTTCTGATCAATAATCAGTATACGAAAGCAAAGATTTGTGCAGAGCATGCAATCACGCAGTTTGCCTACAGTCCTTTGTTTTACCTGCGAAAGGCTCAAGCGATTTCTGCCCTGGGTCAGTTGAAGGAGGCGATAAAGATCTTGAATCAGATTGAGAAGTGGGAAGCTCCATCCTGCGAACTTCTTCTTACAAAGGCATCGATTTTTAGTCAGTTACGTGATCGTAAGAATGCCATAAAGTATTTCACGGAAGCTCTTTCGCTTTCAGAACCGGAGGATAGGGATGAGATCTATCTGGATCTTGCTATGGAACATGCGAATACAGGAGATTTTAAAAAGGCAGTGAGTGTGCTGAAAGAAGCGATTGCCAATAATCCACACAACGAGGGTGCGATCTACGAAATAGCGTTCTGTTATGATCAATTGGGAGAATATGAACAGGCAATCAAATGCTATTCTGATTTTCTGGATGAGAATCCCTATTCATTTACGGCATGGTACAATTTGGGTAATGCCTATTCCAAGTTGGAGGACTATGAAAAAGCCATTTGGGCATATGACTATTGTCTGATAATCAATGAAGATTTTGGTCCCGCCTGTTTTAATATGGGGAGTGCTTATCTTTCTTCTGAAGACTATTCGAAAGCCATTGAATACCTCGAGCGTTGTATGGAATTGGATGGCGAGGATGCCATGGCCCTTTGTTACCTTGGAGAAGCATACGAGCAATTGAATGAACTGGCAAAAGCAAAAATGTGCTACAGTCGAAGTATCGAATTGGCACCTGCCTTACCTGATTCCTGGCTTGGTTTGGGAATCGTTGAAGATTTAGAGGGGAACACCGAAGAGGCACTTACTTTTTTACATAAAGCGGCTGAGTTGGACCCTGAGAATGCGGGAGTCTACCATGTTCTTGCCGGAGCCTATGAGAAGCTGAATGATTTTGACGCCGCGGAAGAGTATTACCGATTGTCTCTAAATCTGGATCCTGCAGACGAAGATTGTCTCTCTGATTTTCTACAATTGCTTTCTGATTCCTCTTTGTTGGAAGCCTATCAATTTATTACCTCGTACAAGCAAGAAAATGAGCAAAATAAAATTGCAGGGGTTCTCGAAGTAAATATCCTGTGGCTCATGGGCAGGAAGAAGGAAGCTTTATCCTTATTTGAGATCTGTGTGGAGGCAGATCGGGAGAAGGCAAAAGAAATATTCACCATCAATCCCGACCTATCGAATGTCGAGGAATTCGTACATTTGACAGAAGAATAAGAATCGATGAATTTTGAACTACCCTACATTCCTTCACGGAGTGAAAAACCGAGACAAAAAGGCATAACGATGATGATGGATAAAGGGCTTAGTCTCAATGAGTCAGCCAATTTTATTCAAGCATCTGCACATTTAACCGATCTGGTGAAGTTTGGGTTCGGTACGGCATACGTCACCAATGATCTTCAAAAGAAACTTGATCTTTATCGCGAAGCCAATATTAAACCCTATTTCGGAGGGACATTGTTCGAAGCTTTTTATGCCAGAGGTCGTTTTGAAGATTACTTGAGACTACTTGATAAATTCAAATTAGATACCGCTGAAATCTCCGATGGTTCCATTATTATTCCTCACGATGAAAAATGTGAACTGATCCGAAGAATGGCAAAGAATTTTACGGTTCTCTCTGAAGTGGGATCAAAGGATGCTGGTATTCTTATTTCTCCAGGGAAATGGATCAAGATGATGAGTACCGAACTTGAAGCGGGAAGCTGGAAAGTGATCGCTGAAGGTCGTGAGGCAGGAAATGTGGGTGTTTTCAGACCAAATGGTACGGCTCATACAATGTTGATCAACCGGATCATCGCGAAAGTAGCTCCTGAAAGTATTCTTTGGGAAGCGCCTCAAAAGAATCAGCAAGTTTGGTTCATTAAGTTGTTTGGCGCTGAGGTGAACCTCGGAAATATCGGTCCGAACGAGTTGATTCCTCTGGAATGTTTACGACTTGGATTACGAGGAGATACATTTTTTGAATTCCTTCCGAAAGACTACGCCGACCGCTTGAAGCAGGTCAATGATGAGGAAGAAGAAATCGAGGCAGACGCAGAATGAACTTTCGTAAACTGAAAGAAATTTCGGGGCACGCTGCGGGCATTTATTCACTAGATTTTGACGGGAATTTACTTTATTCTGCAAGTGCGGACAAATTTGTAGCGCGATGGAAACTTGATGAAGGAATTCAGGATAAGTTTTCAATCCAATTTCAAGAGGCCGTTTATGCGATCCACTTATTACACAATCAGACCAAACTAGCAGTTGGTTTAGCTAACGGCAATCTGCATATTTTTGACTTATCCGAAAGAAAGGAACTGAAGTATTTTACCCAGCATCGAAAAGCCATTTTCGCGATAACTGAAAATGCTACTTTTGGACAATTATTTTCTGCAGATGCAGATGGAAATGTTTCTGTTTGGCAGACAGATTCCATGGAGTTATTGGCTTACTTGCCGTTTGATTGTGGTAAGATTCGAAGAATTGCGGTGAGTTCAGACGGTTTGAAGGTGGCATTGGCTTGCCAGGACGGGTATGTGCGGTTGCTTCATGCCGAAACACTCAATCAAGTCGGTAGCTTTGTTGCACATAAAGATGGAGCGACATCCGTACTTTTTGATCCAAACGATAGTAATGTGTTATTTTCAGGTGGAAAGGATGCCTATTTAAAAAAATGGGATATTCAGTCAGGAACCTGTTTGAGAGCAATACCGGCTCATAATTATGCTATTTACGACTTAATCTCTTTACAGAATGGACATGTTTTAGTTTCTGCAAGTCGCGATAAAACTGTAAAAGTCTGGAATACGGAATCACTGGAAATTCTGCAGCGCTTAGATTTTAAAGCCGGAGGTCATCGTCATTCAGTGAATAGTCTTGTTGTTCTTGGCGACAATTTGTTTGTATCTGCTTCGGATGACAGAAAAATGATCTTTTGGGGATT
>CAIYQV010000099.1 GCA_903928365.1 uncultured Flavobacteriia bacterium | reverse complement strand
CTTCGCTGAAGCTTCGAAGGGTGAGAGATTGCAGATTTTTGATTCCGAATTCCAAATTGCAGATTACAAATTTCGAATTACAAATCACGAATTATAAATTCCAAATCGACTTAATATACCAAAAAATCAGTGAAATAACAATATTGTAGAAGTTGAATATTGTGCTGAAATTCAGGTGAGAAATGAAAATGAATAAACCAATCCAATAACCACAAGAATGAAAAATGAAATCGTATTCTATCGGTCAGGTGAATTAGCTGAGCATATCGAGGTAAAGCTTAAAGAAGAAACTGTTTGGTTAAACAGAAATCAATTAGCTACTTTATTTGGAAGGGATGTTAAAACCATTGGGAAACACATTACATCTATTTTTTTTGAGGGTGAACTTGATAAGGATTCAACTATCGCAAAATTTGCGACAGTTCAACAAGAGGGAGAAAGAAAGATTGAACGTTTGATTGAACATTACAATCTTGATGTGATTATTTCCGTTGGTTATCGGGTAAAGTCAAAGCAAGGCACACAATTTCGCATTTGGGCAACAAATGTATTGAGGGAATATTTGCTAAAAGGTTATGCAGTGAATCGCAGGATGGATAGAATTGAAAGCCAATACGACAATCTGAGCAAGGAGGTTAGGCAAATTTGCTTTCAACTTCAAAGGAAGGAACTTCCTAATCAGGGAATTTTCTTCGAAGGACAAATATTTGATGCCTATATCTTCGCAGCCAAAATCATTAAGAAGGCTAAAAAAGAAATCATACTAATTGATAATTATATAGATGAAAGTACCATTGCCCTTTTATCCAAAAAAGGGACCTCTGTTCGCGTTCGGTTATTCACTCAAAGAATAGGTAGCCAATTACAACTGGATATTAAAAAAGCGAACGAACAATATGCTAACACGTTCGAAATAAACGAACTAAAAAATAGCCATGATCGTTTTATTATTGTTGATCAAAAAGAATTGTATCACCTTGGAGCTTCATTAAAAGATCTGGGAAAGAAGTGGTTTGCATTTTCACAAATGAATGGCTTTGTGAACGAGGTGATCAACAGATTGAAATGAAGAAATACCCACCAAGTCAGATCGAGTTCTCGAAGTAAAAGGTCGTTCAATCGATTCCTGAATCACCAATTCCGAATAACGAATTCCAAATCGACTTAATATACCAAAAAATCAGTTAAATTCCTATAGTGAGGATCTGGATTATTGTGCTGAAATTCGGTCAAGGATTCAATGTGTTTGCTTAAAAACAATATACACGTGTTATTTTATTTTAATTAACACGTATAATTGATTATTTTTGATGAAATGGATCTTTTATGAATACAAAACTAACCCTTACCATAGAACAAATGATCATTGAAAAAGCGAAAGTATACGCTCGCAAAAAAGAACGAAGTTTATCCGATCTGGTGGAGAATTATTTAAAAACCCTTGTCAGTCAGGAGGAAGATAAAGAGAAGGAATACACGGATGTCGTTTCTTCGCTGAAAGGTAGTTTCAAGCTTCCTAAAAACCTCGATTACAAAAAAGAGCTCTCGGATCGCTTGTCCAAAAAGTATTTGTAATGGATAAAGTGCTGATCGATACCGACGTCATTTTGGATTTCTTTCTGGACAGATCACCTTATGCTGATCATGCGGCTGAGGTGCTTGGACTGTCCGAGACAGGTAAAATCAATGCTTATGTCACCCCTGTGATGATCAGTAATTGCTACTATATTCTGCGTAAAACTGCCAAGCATGATAAGGTGGTACATTCGTTAAAATTGTTGTTAACTATTGTTGATGTAGTTTCGATGGATCAAAAGGCCGTTTTAAACGCACTCAATTCGAAATTCAAAGACCTGGAAGATGCACTTCAACATTTTTCTGCGAAGAACGAAAAGGATATTAAGATCATCCTTACGAGAAACGTTAAAGATTACAAGGAGAGTACCATTGCCGTTATGACTCCGGAAATTTATTTGAAAACGATTTCGAAGAATTAACCTTGATTCAATGGACAATTTTTCAATGGACAATTACCTCAGGCTTCGATCCTTCGGCTCAATTCGACTTCGCTCATTGCAAGGACTCAGGACTGGTTTTCCTCAGCCGTCGGTTGGGCAAGGATCAAAGAACAAGGAACAAAGATCAAAGACTTGTATTTGAAAAGAAAACCATTTCTAATCCAAAAAAACATCTTTTGGCTTCAATGGAATCGTTATGCTTTACTCACGTAAATCATTGATCATTGTTCTTTGTTCAAATTCCTCCCATGGTCAATTGGATAAGTGTCAATTGTGAATTACCTCTGGCTTCGAGTTCCCTCAGCCGTCGGTTTGTCTCAATGAAATGGACTATTTCCCCGCCCCAAATTGTCAATTATGAAACTGTCAATTGTCAATTTGTTCCAAAATAAAATACGAAAAAACAACAAAATTCAAACTTGCTGTATTGTGGGTTTTGTTCGGAAAATAGGTACATTTAAATGATTCAACCATATCGAGAAGGTATATTAATGGTTTGCAAAATTTGTTCAAAATATACAGTGG
>CAIYQV010000098.1 GCA_903928365.1 uncultured Flavobacteriia bacterium | reverse complement strand
TACCCCAGGACGAATGATCGAACTTGCGGCAACTAATCCCAGATACGTATCGACCTGCAGCTTCACCATCAGCATACGCATCGCCGGCGACTCGACATAGAAACAACCCATCGCTCTGGCTGAACGCAATAATTCCTTGATCTTTTCATCCTTTTTGAAATAGGAAATGTCGTGAATGTCATGCGCTGGTTTTTCTGGTTGGTTATATGTAATGATATCGAGTGCATCGTGGATCTTCCCCAATCCTCTTTGACTGAGAATATCGAATTTGTATAGTCCCACATCTTCGGCTTCCATCATGGAAAATTGTGTTGTGGGATAGCCTTTTGGTGGCAGGAAGGTGCCGGAGTACCATGTTACTGGTTTTTCGCTGATGATGATTCCGCCGGCATGAACACTGAGATGGGATGGAAGTCCTTGAATGTATTTGCTGTACTTGATGACGAGTTGCGAGAGCTGATCAAGCTGATTAAAGTTAAACTTTCCTTTGCTGAGGAGGTCAATCTCTGTTTTTGGGAGTCCGAATACTTTGCCGAGTTCGCGTACCGAGGCGCTATACTGAAAGGTGTTGTAGGTGCAAAGCAACGCAGCATTTGGATAGCGTTCGAAGATATAGCGGGTGACATCGTCGCGGTCCTTCCATGAAAAATCGATATCGAAATCCGGTGGATTCTTGCGGTACAGGTTGATGAAGCGTTCGAAATACAGATCCAGTTCGAGCGGATCCACATCCGTGATGCGAAGGAGGTAAGCTACAATGCTGTTGGCACCACTTCCTCTTCCAACATAGAAATAGCCTTTCGATCGCGCATACGAAGTAAAATCCCAGGTGATGAGAAAGTAGGAGAGGTAGTCCTTCTCTGCAATGACTTCTATTTCCTGCTCGATGCGGGCAATGATCTCATCGGTGACAACGGGATAGCGATAGTCTAATCCATCGGCGCAAAGTTGTTTCAACAGTTCGAAGTCTTCTGACTTGCTTCCTGTGTAAGTAGCCAAGTTTTGAGGAATGGCATCGTCGCCAAATTCGAAGTGAACGGAGCACAAAGACAGCAGATGGTTCGTTCGTTCGATCAATTCCGGAAAGGCAGCAAAACGTTCTTGTAGTTCCGTGTAGGGAATGAATTTCTCCTCTTCATCTGCTTGTTCCTCTTTCGGTAATTTTGAAAGTAGTACGTTGTTGTCAATAGCACGTAATAGTCGGTGTGCATTGAAATCCTTCTTGTTTCGGAAAGTCATGTGTTCCAAGGCAATCATCCGTTGAAAAGGAACTTTTTTTTTCTGCACTGTCAATCGCGAAAGCTGTTTACTGCTTACACCAATCCATTCGTTTTCTTTTAATTCCTTCGGCTCTATTCCCCAGGGGTAAATGATTAAGCAATTACCAAGATGTGGTGCTATTTCAGGAAATGGTTCTCCATTATGCAAGTGATGTGAGAGAAAACGATTGGCTTCATGCAGTCCGCGGTTGTTGCGCGCCACAATCACGTAACAGCACTCCATGCCATTTCGGATATCAATTCCAATAATCGGTTTGAGTTTGGATTTTTGTGCTTCACGCGCATAGTCCAGCGTGGAGGAGGTTGAGTTGATGTCGCAAAGTACGGTATGGGCATAGTTTTCCTCTTTCGTCCATCGAACGATTTCCTCGGGAGATACGAGGCCATAGCGGAGGCTGAGGTATGACTTAATGAACATTTCTGAACAAGGAACAAGGAGCAAAGAACAAAGACTTTGGTCAGTTGAGTTGTTTTCGGAATGAACTGATTTTTCGTTCGAGCTCATTTGTTGATTGCATCAAATCTTCTTTGGTCTCTTCGCTTATGTATTCCATACGCCAAGAGATTTCCAGATGAGTAAAAAGTTCATATGCTGAACCTAACGAGATCGAAAGGAAGTGCTTGAATTCCTTTTGGCTGTCTCGTGATGATCCTTCTGCAATATTTGAAGGGATACTTGATGCCGATCTTCTCATTTGACTGATCAGGCCATATTGTTCCTCTTTTGGATATGTTTTTGTGATGGCGTGAATCTTTTCCAGTAGGTCAATAGATTCATGCCAGATCCTCATGTTTCTGAAGTTATGCATTGTATTGTAGGTTAATAGGTTATTCTTTAAGTTACAAATTATCATACTCATATTCAATCCTTGCTCTTTGTTCTTTGCTCCTTGTTCTATTCTAAATTCTCCTATTCGCCAACAATGGCGGCGGTTCTCCGCTAAACGGGTTCCATCGTCCGATGGTGCGGGCTTCCATTCCAATGGCACGAATCACTGCGCGGTCTCCGAAGCGCTGGCGGATCTTGTCCAAAGCGTTGTAGAGTTCGGAGTAGCGTGTTCCGTCATC
>CAIYQV010000097.1 GCA_903928365.1 uncultured Flavobacteriia bacterium | reverse complement strand
GAACTGTTGATGACAACAGTAGTGGATAAATACCTGGTTCAATACCGAATAAAAAAATAACTGCTTAACCTAACTTATGAAAAGAATCTTACTCGCACTCGTGCTGCTATGTTCAGCGCATGTTCAATCACAAAATTACCTCGGTGTCGTCAATAGTAATTACAGCGGTGTTATGGGGACCGATCTGCAGCCGGCAAGCTTTGTCGATGGAAGATTTGTAGTTGATGTAAATCTATTTAGTGGAAGTTTTAATGCTTACCAAAATGCGATGGCATTTGATACGAAGGACATGCCTAAATGGTGGCTCAAATCCTTTGGAGACACTGCTGTTTTTAATTCATGGGCAAAACCAGATTCCACGTTTATGGATCGCTATCTTATCAAATCATATGATGAGAATTCAAACAAAAAACTGGGAATTTATAACAACATTCAAGTTGACCTACTCAACTTTATGTTCCATATCAATCCTAAGATTGCAGTAGGATTTTCCGGAAAATTCAGATCCATCACCAACGTGGATGATGTAGATTCAAAACTTGCCGTCCTAGCAGAAAACGGTTTAGATTACGCTGCCCTTTGGAACAACCCGATCGAAGAAAAAAGATTACGAATCAGTAGTATGTCTTGGGTTGAATACGGGATAAATTATGGCCAGGTATTAAAGGATGATGGTCAACATTTTCTTAAAATGGGTGCACGTGCCAAGTATCTGTCTGGTCTGGTTTCGGCCTATTTCCAAACGAATGATTTTTACTACGAATTACAGGACAAAGATACCTCTCTTCTTCTTCAGGGAAATTTCAACTACGGCTATTCAGGAAATATCGATGGTGCCATCAATGGAGATAAAAACTTAGCTCAAATGACCTCCAAATTTGGGTTAGGACTTGACTTAGGCGTTGTATACGAATGGCGACCTGATTGGAAAAGTTATAAATATGACATGGACGGTGAAACGAATCTATGGCGTCGTGATAAAGAAAAGTATAAGTTGCGTGTAGGTGCCTCCGTTCTGGACATGGGAGGGATGAAATTCCAAAAAGGTGGACTAAGCCGGAATTTCTCCGTTTATGCAAATACAAAATTCGATCTTCACACATTTGACAATGCTCAAACTGTAGGACAAGCAGACAGCATCCTGGACAGTCTCATAACACAGACAATACAATGGAATGAAAATGAAGGAACGTCTTCCACCTATTTTATGCATACGCCAACGGCATTCAGTTTACAGGTTGATTACAATATCTGGAAATGGTTCTACATCAACGCTACGGGAATCATCAATCTAAATTCTAGAAATCGTGGAACGAATGTGCATATCGCCAATCAATTTTCAATCACACCAAGTTTTGATTACAAATGGTTCGGATTGCATGTGCCAGTTTCAGTTAATTCCTATTCAGGTTTTAAAGCCGGTCTAGCCACACGACTGGGACCGTTGACCTTGGGAATGACTGATTTCAGACCAATGTTTGCTACAGGCAAGGTTCGTGGTGCAGAATTTTACATGGGATTGAGAGTACCAATCCTCTATGGGCACCCTTCCGATGAGGACAATGATAAAGTTTCCGACAGAAAAGATGCGTGTCCTTCCGTTCCTGGATTATGGGCATTCAAGGGTTGTCCTGACACAGATGGAGACGGAATTGAAGACATGCAGGACAATTGTCCGCAAGAAGCAGGAACGGCGGAATTCAGAGGTTGTCCGGATAAAGACGGAGACAAGATCATAGACAAAGAAGACAATTGCCCAGAACTTCCGGGTATTGCTAAATTCCAGGGATGTCCGGATAAGGACAACGACGAAGTGATCGACCCGGATGACGAATGTCCTGAAGTGGCAGGACTTGTTTCATTCAAGGGATGTCCTGATACAGACGGAGACGGCATCAAAGATGATGAAGATGCATGTCCTGAGGTGGCAGGCCCATTGGTTAATCAAGGATGTCCGGATACGGATAAAGACGGATTGTTCGACTTCCTGGATGATTGTCCGGAACAATATGGTCCGAAAGAAAACAAAGGCTGTCCTTGGCCTGACACAGATGGGGACGGACTTCTCGATAAAGATGACGAATGTCCGAATCTTGCAGGACCTATTAAGAACAAGGGTTGTCCTTATCAAGACACGGATAATGATGGGGTGTTGGATAAGGATGATGACTGTCCGGCGACTGCAGGACCAGCTTCCAACAAAGGATGTCCGGTAATTGAAAAAGAGGTTGAAGAGATCTTGAAAACGGCCTTCGACAACCTTGAATTCGAAACCGGTAAAGACATTATCAAAGAAGTTTCCTTCCCATCGTTGAATGAACTGGCAGAAGTTCTTAAGAAAAAAGCAACATGGAACCTACAGATAACGGGTCACACAGATAATGTAGGGGATGATCAGAAGAACCTCATCCTTTCCAAAAAACGAGCTGAAGCAGTTAAAAACTACCTTGCTGCTCAAGGCATCGATGCAAGCCGATTGTATGTGCTTTATTTTGGAGAAACGATGCCGATTGCATCGAACGATACACAGGAAGGCCGTCAGAAGAACCGACGTGTAGAGATGAAGGTCATCTTCAAATAAAAAAATAACATTTTCATTATAGGGCCGGTCGAAAGATCGGCCCTTTATTTTTTATTTTTGACCATGCCTTTGAATAGAAAGAAAAGATATTTGCTCAGCTTACTCTCAGGATTGCTGATGGTGGTTTCGTTTCCGTTCACGGGTAGCTTGACTCCCCTTGTTTTCATTTGTTGGATACCGCTTTTGATCATTGAGGACCATGTTCGTAATTCGCGCTATCGGTCTGGAAAAGTTTTTATTCACGCCTACCTCACTTTTCTTCTATTCAACCTAGGCACCACCTGGTGGATCTGGAATGCCAGTCCGGGAGGAGCAATCATGGCCTTTACGTTAAATGCTTTGTTAATGGCCATTGCCTTTCAATGTTATCATATAGCACAAAAAAAATTAGGCGGAGCGTATGGTCTGCTGATCCTGCTTTCGATGTGGGTAGGCTTCGAATTTTTGCATCACCGTTGGGAACTATCCTGGCCGTGGTTGAGTTTTGGTAATTTCTTTTCGATTCGAACTACGTGGATCCAATGGTATGAGTATACCGGCATGCTCGGAGGATCCATCTGGGTTTTGATCGTGAACTTTCTCGGGTTCTCTCTTCTGAAATCATATATGAAGGAAAAAAAGGTGGTTTGGAAAAAAGCATTCGTATTCATGAGTGCATTGCTCCTTCCAATAGTGACTTCTCTTTTGATTTACGCATCATTTTCGAGTAAAAAAGACCCTGTTGAGGTCGTAGTTGTACAACCCAATATCGATCCTTACAATGAGAAATTCTCTGCGCCTATAGGTCAGCAACTTAAAAAACTGGTCAACCAAGCAAACAAATGCATTACGGATCAAACACGATTAGTAGTCGCGCCTGAAACTGCCTTGAGCAGCACTTTTTATGAAGAAGAACTCGCGCAACATGATTTCTATCGGTTCTTGAAACAACAATTGCGAACATGGAAATACAGTTCTCTTTATACAGGTGCTTCCACTGCACGTTTTTTTGATCAAAGGAATTCACGTGCATCAGTAAAACTTCCCGACGGACCCGGATTTATCGAGTTCTACAACAGCTCTCTTCTCATGGAGCCAAATGCATCGCATGAATTCCTTCACAAATCAAAACTGGTTTTAGGAGTAGAAAAAATTCCTTTTTCAAACTGGTTTCCCTTCTTAGAAGAATTATCCATTGAAAACGGAGGCACTTCAGGAACTCTTGGAATTGAAAAAGAACCTAAAACGTTACAAACAGCGGAATTGACTTTCGCCCCACTAATCTGTTACGAATCGATCTATGGCGAATTTTGCGCTGAGCAATGCCGTAAGGGAGCACAGGCCATCTGCGTGATCACCAACGACGGTTGGTGGGGAAACACACCGGGATACAAACAGCACATGAGTTTTTCCCGACTTCGGGCCATCGAAAACAGAAGAAGCGTTGCTCGTTCAGCGAATACCGGTATCAGTTGTTTTATCGACCAACAAGGAAACGTAACGCTTCAAAGCAGTTGGTGGAAAGAAACGGCGCTTCGAGCTTCCATCAACAAAAACGATCAATTGACTCTTTACAGCAAAATGGGTGATCTACTTGGAAAGTTTTTGATGACCCTAGGAATGGTTTTTCTATTAGTTAGTTTTTATAAATGGCTTAGAAACACGTTCTACGCCAAGACTATTCCTTAAACGGCATTAAGCCATAACGCTCCTTACGTCCGCTGATTGAATAAAGCAAGATCTCTTTATTCGTATAATCGATCTGGCATTGTTTCGGCACCAAAATAGAGGCAATCTCTTTACGATCAAAGAATGATCGTCGATCATAATCACCATCCGCTAAATCTACTTCCACGATTGCAACAACATTTCTCTTCTTGGAAAAACTGGCAGAAGAAATACGCTCGGGTTTAAGGAATTTACCCGCTTCATCATAGTTATTTACGTTATCGTTAAAAACAAAGCACATTTTGCCATTATCAAGGAATCGCAAATACGAACTCAAGTATCCTCCATCATTAGAAGAAATCTGAGTTTTATTGATCTTCGTAAGCCATTCAAATCCACCATCAGCCGCAACTTTAAAAGCTATAATGTCATTATAGTAATAGGTGTACGTGGTTCTTGTTGCTCCTGTTTTTGGATCCGTATAGGTGTGAACTACAACGTAGTATTGTTCCAAAGATCCAACGATACTTCCATCACTTAATACTTCTGTTTGACGCATGACGTAGTTATACAATTGAGGCTCTCCCTTCCCTTTTGCTTCTCGCTTTTCCGCTTTCTCCTTTTGACGGTCTGACCAGTCTTGAGTGATGAAATCTTTCCCAAATTTTTCAAACCCTTCGTCTACTATTTCTTTTTTAGCAAAATTGGCTCTCAAATACATTAAGCCTGATACACCTGCTTTACCTTTATCCCCGTAGATGCCGGCTATCGTAAAAATCTTGTCATTATCGGAATTCATTACCATCGCTTCAATGCGTTTCCCCTCGAGATCAATGGTCATGTCCTCAATATCATCCGGAGTGATGTGAAGTATGTGTACCGCTTTGTAATCTACATAGCTTTTAAACACTTTTTTCTCTCCTGCCTGGAATTCGGTCAGAGATAAAAAGTAGTCTCCGGTATTCGACAAATAGTAATTGGTGATGGAACACAATTTAGGATCGTAAGGTAAATCATAATCACCGGATGAAACTTCATTCAAGTCGCTATCCATGATCTTGAAACCATAATGGTCCTTTGCGTCCTTTTTACCTGGAATAGACCATACCACACCAAAAAAGGACTTGTCACGAGAGATGATCAAGTCAAAACTCCCTTTACTTTTTCCCTTCTCCAATTCATAAGAGGCGATTTCCTTGGAAGGACCTTTGGGCATTAAATCCTTGCCATATTCCTGCATAAAAAAGTGGTTCTTCCCTTCCGAACGGTCTGACAGAAACACGATCAATTTATCGCCAATCATCTTAGCCCCTTCGAAATTCGCCATACCGCTCTCCACTTTCATTTCTATCTTGTGACTTTCGGTATTGACGAAATTATCGTGTCTTGCAAGTGTGTACGTTCCAAACAAACCGCCTGCCCAGCGAAGAGAGTAAAAATCACTACCTGCTACCGGCAGGATATCACCCAATCGACCATTGGATTTCTGAATCTCACTCCATTTGATGTTGTAGTTTTGAGAAATCGCCACTGCGGAGAATGACAAGGCAAAAAATAAGGTGCTAAGAAGTTTCATAAACTTTGATCTACTAATTTATACAAGTTGAATACCCGTGTAATTTGATGGAGCAATCGCTTTTAATTCGTTTTTCAATTCCGACGAAACAGGCAACGTATCTATAAATGCGTGAACTGATTCCATGGTAACAGCCTCATTCTTTCTGGTCAACCCTTTCAATGCTTCATAAGGTTTCGGGAATCCTTCTCTACGCAGAACTGTTTGAATGGCCTCTGCCACAACAGCCCAATTATTCTCAAGATCAGCTTTAAATGCCTGCTCATTGAGCAACAGTTTATCCAATCCGTTCAGAGTAGATTTGAATGCGATAAAGGTGTGTGCCATAGGCATGCCAACAGTACGTAACACGGTTGAATCCGTAAGGTCACGCTGCAATCTGGAGACAGGAAGTTTGGCCGCTAAATGTTCAAACAGCGCGTTCGCAATCCCGATATTCCCCTCTGAATTTTCAAAATCGATCGGATTGACTTTGTGTGGCATGGCCGATGATCCAATCTCACCTTCTTTCAGTTTTTGTTTGAAATAGTCCATGGAAATGTAGGTCCACATATCCCTGTTTAAGTCGAGAATGATCGTATTGATACGCTTCAGGCAATCAAACAATGCTGCCAAATTATCGTAATGCTCTATCTGAGTCGTTGTCTGACTTCTGTTCAAACCAAGGATGTTGTTCACAAAACCATTAGCGAAAGAAACCCAGTCATAATTAGGAAAAGCGACATGATGCGCATTGAAATTACCTGTCGCACCACCAAATTTCGCAGAAAATGGGATTTGCTTTAGTTGCGACAATTGCACTTGCAATCTTTCTGAAAAAACTTTGATCTCTTTTCCCAATCGTGTCGGAGACGCCGGCTGCCCATGAGTTCGTGCAAGCATGGGTACATCTTTCCATTCTTTCTGAAAAAACTCGAGTTTAGTGATCAGTTGTTCCAGTAATGGGAGGTACTGTTCATGGATAGCCTCCTTCAGAGAAAGCGGCACAGAGGTATTATTGATGTCTTGAGAGGTCAATCCGAAATGGACAAACTCCAGGTATTTTTCCAATCCCAACTCCGTCATTTTCTCCTTGAGAAAATACTCTACCGCTTTCACATCATGATTGGTTGTTCTTTCCGTATTCTTGATCCAATT
>CAIYQV010000096.1 GCA_903928365.1 uncultured Flavobacteriia bacterium | reverse complement strand
GGATGAACGGTAACTGGATGAGATACATCATCTGTACATCCGTGATTCGTGGTTACTTCTAAATTAGCGTTGTACGAACCATCGGAAGGATAAACATAACCGGGATTCTGAGCGGAGGAAGTGTTTCCGTCACCGAATTCCCAAGCATACGACACAATTTGATCTCCCGTTACATTGGATTGAACTGTGGAAGCATCCACGAAAGCATTTGCGAAATGTTCACAAACTGCATTGACATTGAATTCAGCAACCGGTAAAGGATACACATATACGGTACCATGAGCCGTATCTTCACAGTTATGGTTCGATATGACGGTTAGAATACAATCATAGACACCATCTGTCGGGAATTGATGTGTTGGGTTCTGTGTGTTACTTACCGCGCCATCTCCCAGTTCCCAATTCCATGAAGTAATGGAATTTGTTGTGTTCGTATTAGATACTGTGGATAAATCGCTCAATACATTATCCAAACCATCACAAACAGATGTTGCACTAAAATCTGCCACCGGAAGGGGATAAACGGTAACCGGAACGTGAGCCGTATCCTGACAGCCATGGTTACTAATTACAGTTAACACGGCATCATATGTTCCTTCAGAAACATATTCGTAAGTTGGATTGGCATTCGCTGAGGTTTGGCCATCTCCAAACTGATAATTATTAGATGAAATAGAATTGGAAGTGTAAATATTCGAAACTGTAGACTGGTTGGTAAATACATTGGAGACCTCTTCGCAAACCGACGTAACCGAGAAATCAGCAACCGGCAATGGATAAACAGAGACATCATGCGTAATCGAATCAATACAACCGTGATCCGTCGTTACGGTTAATGTACAGGGATAAACGCCCTCTCCAGAAAAGGTGTAAGATGGTGAAGCTACGATATCCGATGCTTGACCCCCCAGATTCCATGAATAAGAACTGATCTGATTAGACGTGAAGGAGTTGGAAACCGTAGTTTGGTCAGAAAGATCAGAACTCAAGCCTTCGCATACGGCATTAGAAGCAAATTCCGCAATTGGTAAGGGATAAATAGTAGCATCGAACTCTGTAGTGTCTTTACATCCGTTATTTGTTGTAGCAATTAGCTGAACGGTATAAATTCCCTCGTTCGCATAGGTGTGAGATGGATTTTGTTGTGAAGAACCCTGACCATCACCAAAATCATATGTCCAGTTTTGAATGACATCATTGGTTAATGGAACGACACTTGAGGCATCAGTATAATCGGAGCCAGTTGTTTGACAAACAGACGCCACAGAGAAATCAGCTACAGGTTTTGGATGTGCGGTAACAATTTGAACGGTAGTGTCCGTACAACCCTGTGGAGACGTAGCTATCAATTGAACATTATATTGCCCCTCAGAAGCGAACTCATGAGAAATAGCAGATTGAGTGGAAGTAGTTCCGTCACCAAGACTCCAGTTGAGGGAGGATACGTTTCCGGTAGATTGATCATTGAAGGTCAATGGGTCATAGTAACATGCGTTATTGAAAGAAAAATCAGCTCCAGGCGCAGAATAAATTGAAACGAGTGTAGTGTTCGTTGCAGTGCAACCATTCGATGTTTGAGAAGTTAAGGTGACCGTATATGTCCCTGGTGAGGAGTAGGTATAGGAGGGATTTTGAGAGGTCGATGTTCCGCCATCACCAAAGTTCCAGTTCCATGCACTGATCACATCATTATTGGTGGTTGAAAGATCTGTAAATTGATTTGGAGTGTTGACACAAACCGAAGTGCCTGAAAGATCAGATACAGGAGTCGTAACGGCTAAGTTATAGGTGAGATCCACTGCGCAAGATCCTTGGTTTCCAACGCTACCCAGGGTGACCATGTATGAACTTCCTGCAGCAGGATTAGAAACAGTTATTGATGGAGTAGATTGACCAGTGGTCCAGTTGTACGTTTGGAAACCTGTTGGCGCTTGGAGCAAAGCCGATTGACCTGCACAAAAGGCAGCATCCTGAACTAAAGGCATGCAGGTAGCCCAAATGTAGGCATATCCAAAATGTCCACCCTGCGCACAATCAATAGTTGTAAATTCAATTTTAATCGTTTGACCAATAAAGGCGGAAAGATCAATAGCAGCAGTAGACCAATTTAGCCATTTCACTCCTCCACAATTAATAAAATTCTGCCCCGATTGTCCGGCATAGATGTCAAATTCACCACAAGAACCGCCAATCTGTGCACCAGACTGATTCGTGACCTTAACAGTTAATTTAGGTTGATCAGAGGCGGGGTGACCGGCATCTTCTAATACCGCAGCGTACTTATAAACAAAAATGGCATTTAAACTAGAAACAGCCATCGAATAGGTTAATCGTTCACCTTCGGCGCCCACGCCAGAATTCCCTAATCGAGCAGAAGATGTGGCGCCAGGCGGTACACAGGTAAGTCCTCCACATGAGTTTGGGTCGGTGCCGCCCGTCATGATCGTATGCTGGCCAGAAACAATTCCCGGGCTGGATGCGGGGTTATAATAATCCCCTGTATAACCAGTCCAGTTAGAAAAGTTATTTTGTTCAAATCCCAAATTAGGACAACTCGATTGGGAAAAGACACTTTGACCTATCAGGCAAAATGCCAGAATTGACGTAATAGTTTTCAGCACATTTAGTTTTACTTCTCAATTGTAGCGTTGAGATCTAGGCTAGATTTGAGGCTAATTTACAATCTTAAAAAAGAATTTTTTCTAATTGTTAAGATTATAACACATTGATTGTTTTCTTGTTATTAGATTAAAACACAAGTGAAGCTGCTCCTAATACAGCTGCGTTTTTTTCATGGAGAACGGAGGTGAGAACGCTTACTTTATCTTTATAGATAACAAGCATATTTTCATTCATGTAATGCTTTACTTTTTCAGTGAAATCACAATGGCTTTGAGCTATTCCTCCGAAAAGAACAAATGCTTTAGGACTGGAAAAACAGGTGAAATCAGCTAAAGCATTACCGAGAATACGCGCTGTATAATCTACAATTTCACACGCAAATCGATCGCCCTTCTGTGCCTGATCAAACACGTCTTTAGCTGTGGGGGATGTTATTTTTGTTAATGATGAATCCGTTTTTGCTTCGGAATCAAGTTCTGTAATACTTCTAACCACTCCTGTAGAAGAAGCGTAGGCTTCTAAACAGCCCTTTCTGCCACAACCACACAAACGTCCTTCAGGAATAACTCGAATGTGTCCATATTCTCCTGCAAAACCATCATGTCCGTACACTAGTTTGCCTGAGGAAACCACGCCGCTGCCAACACCAGTACCTAAGGTGATGGTCACGAAGTCATCAAGATCTTTTGCTACACCGAATATTTTTTCACCAAGAGCAGCTGCATTGGCATCATTCGTTACAACTGTAGGTAATTGAAATGTTTCTTCAAAAATAGCCTTCAATGGAATAACGCCTTTCCATGGGAGGTTTGGCGCATATTCAATGGTGCCAAGATAATAATTTCCATTGGGTGCCCCAATTCCTATTCCTTTTATCTGAGAACGATGATCTTGAATCTTTTTGTCACTAAGGATTAAATCACACAATTCATTTGCGGATGAAATGGATGCTGTCACTAATTCACTTTCATGATACAATTGACCATCAGAGTCAACGAGACCATATTCGATCCCGGTTCCCCCAATATCAATTCCCAGTACAAGATCTTTAATCATAATATTCAGATGTCCATTCCTGCTCAAATTGCTCTAGGAAATTCAGCATAAACTGATGCCTTTTTTCTCCAATCTCTTTTGCAGTAGCTGTATGTAATCGGTCCTTCAAAAGTAGTAATTTCTCATGGAAATGATTGATAGTATTTCCCTGTGAACCCGCATAACTTTGAAAACTGGTGTGCAATTGTGGTTTTTCATCCGGCTCATACATCGGACGATTGCGGCTTCCTCCAAATGCAAATGCCCTTGCTATCCCAATTGCTCCAATGGCATCGAGACGATCAGCATCCTGAACGATCATGCCTTCCAAATTGAACATTTCATCTTTTACTAACGCCCCTTTGTAAGATACTTTATCGATGAGCGCACATACGTTATCGATTAAGATGACATCTGCTTTATGCTCTTGAAGTAGAGCCCTTGCCACTCGGCTTCCATCGTTTAATTTACCTCCATTTAGTTTGTGATCCGAAATATCATGAAGCAAAGCCGCCAGTTGGATCACTTCCAAATCTCCTCCTTCTTGCTTCTGGAGAAAAGTAGCCATCCGAAAAACACGATCAATGTGGTGAAAGTCATGTCCGCTGTACTCTTCCTTAAAAATGCTGTAAACTTGGGATTTAACACGTTCAACAAGTGTATTCATCATTTCCTGTCAATGAGTTCAAAAATTTGAAAACTACCGTTAGGCATGGTAGCATAGATCTTTAAGTTATCGGCACACATTGCCATGAAGGTACCATCTGCAAAAGGCTTCCAGTTTTCTCCTTTATCTGTAGAGTAATCAATGCCGTTTGACCCACAAGCGTAGAAAACCCCGTTTTTATAAATGACGCATGAGCGGTATCCTCTTGTCTGTGTCTTTGCGTTGATCCAAAATTTCCCTCCATCATCTGTAAAAAAGCAAGTGTTCATGCATAAATCGGGATTTTTGTAATCCCCACCTACAATGACTCCTTCAAGTTGATTGATCATGCAAATTGAAAAGGCCCCACTTGACTCACTCGTCATATAGGGTAGAGAAGTATATTCCCAAGTGCTGCCGCCATCATTCGTTCTAAAGTATCGGCTTTTCTTGCCTCCAGATACAAATACATAGGTAGAATCATTCAATACCTGCACATTGGTGCCACTCGCCGCAAAACCAGCCTCACCTTCATAGGCGCCTACCGATCCGGGACAACGAGTCCAGGTATTACCGGAATCCAAACTTTTAAAGATCTGAAAAACTCCGTTTTTAGGGTCACCCATCATAAAACCTACAGAATCCCGAATATCAACCCCATCTATAAAGACGCTTTTCCATGCATCGTCATTCATTTCATAATCAGACAAAAAACGACTTCCGTCAGTTTGGGAGATTACTCCTTTTGACCCACTCTGAACAGCGCTTATCATACCATTTGCACTAAACAGATCCCTTAGTTCTTCGTATTTCCCGTTTGCAAGGATATTGCGTGACTGTTTTGATTTGAGTCCCGTGACATACATTGAACCGTTCGAATTAGCCGTATAAACCAACGTATCTTTTACCAGAATGCTTCTGGAATAACATTTATCTGTTGTGTACTGAATAATTGGAGCAGTTTTGTTCCTTTTGGTGTATTTGTTTTCTTGAGCATGGACCGCTGTTGAGCAAACAAACACACTAAAAAGAATTCTATAAAGATTTGAATCGTTCATTAAATTTTGCTTTCTGTTCTAGTTTTAAATTCTCTAAATCTTGAGGCACGTCTCTTTTCCATCGCTTATGGGACCAGATCCAATAGGAGGGATGCTTAAGGATTTCCTTTTCTAGCAATCTTGTATGTCCCTCCGTAATTTCTCCCCAAGACATCGTTTTTGGATCTTCACAAAGCAATTTCAATTCCATTTCGTAAAAGCCTCGTTTGACCTTACGAACAATGAAGTAAACCACAGAAAAATCAAATTGATGTGCCATTTGTTCTGTTCCGAAAAGCACTGCGGTTTGTTGGTTTAGAAATTCTGTCCAGTAACTTTTTCTGGCATCCGGAGGAGATTGATCGCCCAATGTAAGGATTGCTACGGGGTCTCCCTGTAGAGCATGAATCGCCTCTTTAAAGTTTTTAGCATGAACTACTTGCATGCCAAATCGCTGTCTACGCTGATTGATCTTCTTATCCCAGAATTTTGATGATAGAGGCATCCCGATTCCCATTGCTTTGTGAGGAAACTGAAATGACTGGGATGTAATGAGCCATTCCCAATTGTTGTAATGACCAGAAACGAGGACCACACTCTTCTGTTTTGCATACAGAGCTGTCATTACTTCCGGATTCTTGACGATAAATCGCTTTGTTAATTCGCCTTTAGAAATGGAAAGATTTTTAATTCCTTCCACAAGAAGATCGCTAAAATGACGATAGAACTGTTTTCGAATCAATTTTCGCTCAATTTCAGAAAGCGCAGGAAAGGAACGCTCCAGGTTCTTGTCGATGACTTTTTTCCGATAACTAAATATCCCCAGGGTAAACAAATAAAACAGATCTGAAAAAAGGTACAATACCCTTAATGGAAGAAAAGAGACAGGATAAACGATCAGGTAATAAAGGATGGCAGACATTACTTCTTTATATATTTCTCGCCCCACAAAGCGGTAATCTGAGCGGCGATCTCTTGTTCTTTTTTGCTGCTTCCTGGATTAAAAAACGACATTTTAGAAAGGGGATCAGGCATGAATTCCTGGTAAGCAAAATTACCTGAATGATCATGTGAGTAAAGATATCCTTTTCCATATCCCAGTTCTTTCATGAGCGCAGTCGGAGCATTTCTAAGAGGTAGCGGAACAGGTAGATTGCCCGAGCGTTGCACTTCCTCTTGCGCTTTGTTTATAGCCATATAAGCAGCATTTCCTTTAGGTGAAGAAGCAAGGTAAATCGTACATTGAGAAAGAATAATGCGTGATTCTGGCCAACCTACATTTTCTACAGCCTGAAAAGTATTATTCGCCATGAGTAATGCATTAGGGTTTGCCAATCCAATATCCTCTGAAGCTGAAATGATGAGTCTTCGAGCGATGAATTTCGGATCTTCACCACCTTCAACCATGCGTGCAAGCCAGTAGACTGCCGCATTTGGATCGCTGCCACGAATAGCTTTTATAAACGCTGAAATAATATCATAATGTTGTTCTCCATCTTTATCATAAATAGCAAGACTTTGTTGTGCTCTACCTGACACTTCTTCATCCGTAAGCTTAATGATCTTTTGTTCCTGATAGGTACCAATGATGATCTCGAAAACGTTAAGCAATTTACGAGCGTCACCACCTGAGATTGCCATGAGCGCATTCGACTCTTCCAGAATAATATTCTTTTCTTTCAATACCTGATCCTCATTCATCGCTCGTTGAAGCAACCCCATCAAATCATCTTTGGTGTGATTCTTTAGAGTATACACCTGGCACCTTGAAAGGAGTGCTGAGATCACCTCAAATGAAGGGTTTTCGGTGGTTGCACCAATCAATGTAATAGTACCTCGTTCCACAGCCCCTAAAAGAGAATCTTGTTGTGCTTTTGAAAAACGATGAATCTCATCGATAAAAAGGATGCTCCCTTTTTGTTGGAACATCCCACCTTGTTCCACTCTGTTGATGATTTCCCTTACATCTTTTACCCCTGAAGAAATTGCGGATAACGTATGTATTGGTCTTTCGAGATGTGAAGCAATCAGTTGCGCTAAAGTCGTTTTACCCACCCCTGGCGGACCCCAGAATATCATAGAAGGAATCAAACCTGAATCAAGTGCTCTGCGCAAGGAAGCACCATCTTTGAGCAAGTGTTCTTGTCCAATGTACTCGTCGAGCGTTTTGGGACGCATCCGTTCAGCAAGAGGGGGTAAAAAGGACATTTCGTGTTTAAACTTTAGCCAAAGTTATCAAATAGCAATTTCTCTTTGACGTAGATCAGACAGAGTAATCAACAATATTGCTTTAGAAAATCAATTATTGCTGGGATTGAGCGGGAATTTAGAGATCGTTTTGAAATTACCACCTTGTTTTTCAAGGCAGTACTTCCAAAGTTCATCATTGTCAGTCGCAAATATTTCCTCATTCGAAATATTGTCAGCCACAACCCAGGAGTTAGATTCCAGCTCTTTTTTCAACTGACCTTCATCCCATCCTGAATATCCAAGAAAAAACCTGACTTTTTGATGATTAGCCTTGTTTGCATCAAGTAAGGTTTTAAGATCGTCATATAGTCCGCCGAAATATAAACCTTCTCTCACCTTTACACATTCTTCAACTTCACTAAAGCCATGAATGTAATAGACACTTTGGGTCTCTACTGGTCCTCCAACGCTTATTCTGGCTTGAATATCCGGGAAGTTAGGATCAAGATCGTGGAGATCGAGTTCCAGGTAATTGTTCAAAACAAAACCAAATGAAGAATCACCTGTGTGGTCACAAAGCAGAATAACAGAACGGCGAAAATAATCGTCATCGAGAAAAGGGTCAGATATTAAAACCGTTCCTCTGACAGGATCCTTTGAATTAATAAATGACAGATCGATCAAGTTGAATGCTTTGGACAAAGTAGCTAAAAAAGAATCTGAAATACAATACCTTCAGGATACTTTTAAAGAAAGACCGGAGGTTTGCGTAATTCAATTTTTGCATCCTGAAACATGGTGGAGGTATTGCGAATACTAAGAAGAAAGCTCTTATTCCCCCCAATCGGTGTCCAAAAGAAGGAGAGTGCCCAACAATGCATATTTCTTGACAAGGTGAATCGCGCATTAGTAACCCGCTCGGATTCAAGATCAAAATTGATATTGGTAGATAATTTCCATCGCTGTGTAAAGCTAATATCGCCATTTGCAACAAGAGTTTGTACCTGGTTGTAAGCGGAAGGTTCGGAAAGACTCTTATTCTGATTCACATTGATTCCATAAACGTGTGACAAGGTCATCTTCCAGGGAATTGTAAAATCGAGAAGGTATTCAGGGTGAAGCGCGAAATAAGCATAATCCGCAGTCCAGTTTTTAGCAATATCCTCCTGGGAATTCAATAACTTTATTCGACTTTCTTTGGATGTAAATGTAAATGAACTGGTCAGTGATGTTTGCGTAAACCTCCCCAGTTTTCCGTTTGTTTGAAGCGCATACGTTCCAATGGTTTTTCCTGTATTCACATCCCAATCATAAGGACTAAAAGTGGAGACGGCCACAATGTTCATCCAACTAAAGGGGCTGATTCTCAAATTCAGATTGATATCCGACAGTTGCATGGAATCCTTGTTCAAATCATAAAATCCGGTTGCCGAAAGCAGATCTATGATCCTCGTTTTCTTGAAGCCTGTAATAGTGTCTTTATCAGACTTTCTTTTGAGTTCAAAGGTGTTGTTTAATCCAAAAGTAATCAATGAAGCAGATCCTGACGAACTACCCGAATATACGCTTCGTTCGAATGGGGAATAGGTAAGTAACGACTGATCAACTCCTACATTTGCCGTGACTAAGTTGTTTAGCTGTGGGACGAAACGGTAGCCTACTGAAGGAGTCAAAATGTGTCTTAAAAGCGCTTTTCTCTTACCCACAAATCGATAGTAAGAATAAAGCATAGTTGTCATCTGCACTCCTGCAGTTAATTCATGGATCATTCCAGTCTGCTGTAGGGTATCCGTTTCTGTTGTGTTTAATACGCTGTTATAGGTCTTACTGATCTGTTGAAAATTAAGCTTGTTGGAGTAGGTGAGATTTGGCGTGAGTTTGATGGTGTTTTTAAAGAATGCGGTAGTAGTTTGAACGCCGATGTTTTGATAGAATCCGTTCATAAATTGTGATGAAATACTTCTCAGATCACCTTTGGCCAACAACGAGTCGCTGAAATTTGACCTGTTTTGTCCTTCCATATTGTAGGTAACCCCCAAACGTGTAAACAACTGAGCCAATCCACCTGTTCCCTGAATAATTCGTTTAAAAGGGAAAAAGCGGGTCACATTTAGGTTGAATACAGGAGAGGTTAGCGCTACATTCTTAGTAACAGCACTTTGTCTGACCGACACTTTCATTCCCATTGACAAAGGTTTGCCTGGAAATAAACGACTAACGTTGATGTCCGAATTGAAACTATTGTTGAAATACTGCGCATTCAACGGGTCGAGGTTGTTCTTAGACTGGTTGTCAGAAATAAAGTTCACATTGGAACCGAAATTCCAATAAGGATTGGATTTTGCTTCTTTTCGGTGTGTCCAGTTAATAGAAAGTTTATTGGCATTACTGTTCGTCGGAAATCCGCTTTTGAATTGTTGAAATCCAACATCGAGACTTCCTGAATAACCATATTTTTTGAGGTAATCCATATCATTCCTCAATCCCCAGCTACCTCTTGAGTAAAGATTGGCGTAGACCACTGTCTGAAGTCTGTCATTGACAGGAATATAGTAGCCTAAATTCTGAAAACCGAAACCATAGGCAGACATTGGGGTAAGTTCAGGAAACAATATTCCCTGAGTTCTTTTTTTCTGTTGAGGAATCACACTAAAGGGCAATCCCAGCGGGGTAGGAACACCTTTCACCCATAAGTTCATTGGACCAGTGACGATTCGCTTTTCAGGTATGAAAACGGCTCTGGAAAGCTGAAAATGATAATGAGGATCGGGTAGATTACACGTTGTAAATCTTCCCATTTTAAAATGAATTTCGTCGTCTTCTTGTTTTTTGGCCACTCCCATGTACAAATATGCTTCTCCAGGGTGAATGGTCAATTCTTCGATGTATCCTTTTTTTGTATCGAAATTGTAACGTATCGATGTTGCTTTAATTTCTTCCGTACCGTCGGTAAAAACAGGGTAGTTCATTCGCGCACTGTCTTTATCATTTTCATAGGTCGCATACACCTCCTTTTTGTTAAGGTCGATCATGAGATAACCGGCCTGCATGGTCACATCTGACGTTTTAAGCTTGGCATTACCATAAAGATGCACTTGTCTTTTTTTTACGTCTTTATAGATCGAGTCTTTAGCGCTATAATAGATGATTTCTTCAAACTCTCTGTCATTCACGTAGATCGTGTCAGATTGTTGTGCACAGACAAAGTTGTAACGCAACATTATCAACAACGTTCCGAGAATAAGTATCGCTATGGAATGTTTTTTGGTCAGGGATGGAACTTTACTTTTGTTCTAATGACTCATTTAGCGTGCAAAACTATTAAAATTAGCCGTTTCAGGATGGAAAAAATAAAGAGATATAACTGCTTGAATCTGCTTTTATTGTTCTTAGTGATTTTCCTTCATCAGCAAGTTTCTGCTCAAAATGAGGGTATGGAAAAACCTGTCCTTAAAACAATTGTCATCGACGCAGGTCATGGTGGGAAAGATCCCGGATGTCATGGGGCGGCTGCAAATGAGAAAACTGTTTGTTTATCAATAGCCTTGAAACTAGGAGCATTGATCAAATCGAAATACCCACAGATCAAGGTTATTTACACTCGCGATAAGGACGTTTTTGTAGAATTGGATGAGCGAGCAAATATTGCCAACCGATCCAAAGCAGACCTCTTTATTTGTATTCACGCTAATTCAGCAAGTCCTGCTGCTTACGGATCTGAAACCTATGTGTTAGGATTGCATCGCACAGAATCTCAAAAACATGTGGCTGAGCGGGAAAACTCCACCATCTATCTTGAAGACGATAACGGAGCAAAGTACAAAGATTTTGACATGTCTCCCGATGCCTTGATCGCAAGGCAATTGCAATTGGCGGTTTTTCTTGATCAGTCGATCAATTTTGCCGACAAGTTACAAAAGGAGTTTAAAAAGCTTGGTCGCTACGACCGGGGGGTGAAGCAAGCCGGATTTCTGGTTCTATACAAAACAACCATGCCCAGTGTACTGATTGAGACAGGGTTTCTCACCAATCCATCCGAAGAAAAATTCCTTGGCGATACCACCGGACAACGTAAAATGGCCAATTCTATGTTTGCTGCTTTTGAGAACTACAAGAATGAGTTGGAAGGCGTTATTGTAAAAGCAGCACCTGTAACAGATCCTGTAAATCCGGAGGCACCATTGAATGAGGATCCGTCTCTAAAATCGACAACGGATGTAGTATTTCGAGTTCAGATAGAAACATCCGAAAAAAAGATTCCGGTGACGGCTGAAAAATTCAAGGGAATGGAAGTATACGAATACATGCAAGATAACCTATTTAAATATACTGTTGGTAGCTTTACCAATGACTTTAAATCTGCGGGGAATTACAAAAATGAATTGCGGGAACAGGGTTTTCAGCATGCATTTGTCGTAGCCTTCCAGAATGGGCAACGAATTAATTTAGAAAAAGCTATTAAATTAGCGGAAAAATAAGCTTTGAAGATCTCAAAAGAACTTAAAACAGGTGTTATTGCGGTTATTGCCATCGCACTATTAGTGGCTGGTGTCAATTTCCTGAAAGGCAATAGTTTCTTTGGTGGAGATGATAAATACTACGCTTACTTCCCGAATTCAGGTCAACTTGCGACAGCGTCAAACGTCACGTTAAATGGCGTTATCGTTGGAAAGGTGCTGAATGTAGAATATGTACCCTCTAATCCAGCTGATCGCAAGGTGAAGGTTACTTTTTCAATTCAAAACAAAGATGTGAAGCTTCCTGCGGGATCGACAGTGGAAATCGGATCGCTGGATCTTTTCAGTAAAGGCATGATGATCATGGTGAGTGCAGATCTTTCAAAAGGTTTTCTTAAACCAGGAGCAGTACTTCCAGGACGATTAGCTGTTGATATGATGTCTCAGGTGAAATCGTATGCTGACCCCATTTCGCAAAAGGTGCAGGCGATGATGACTTCCATTGATAAAATGGTTACATCTGTTTCTGCTTTTTGGGATGCAACCGCTACCTCTGAAATCGAAAAGAGCATGAAGGAGGTGAAGATTGCCATCGAAAGAATTGGCAATGTCGCAAAAGAGGTTGAATTACTGGTAGGTGAGGAGCGCATAAAGTTTGCTCGAATCATGAATAATGTAGAAAGCATTACTGCAAATCTCAAACGCAGTAATGACGAGGTAACAGCCATCGTGGGAAATGCCAAGAAAATCACGGACGATATGGTTACGGCTGACTTCAAAGGTGTTATTTCCAACGCATCTGAAACATTGAAGACGTTCAACGATGTTTTAGGTAAAGCCAAGAATGGGGAAGGTACCCTGGGTAAACTAATTGGAGACGATAAATTATTCAATGAATTAGTGAATACTAATAAGGAATTGCAGGAACTGGTCGAAGATATTCAAGCCCATCCTGAAAGATACATTCATTTTTCTGTATTCGGCGCGAAAACTAAAGGTGTTCCTTTAACTCCATCCGAAGAACAAAAACTACACGAATTGCTTGATTCAACCACCACCAATTAAAATTGCACATGGTTTCAATTGTCATTTTCGCACTCTTACTTACAGCAGGTACAGGATTCTTCGTGTTCAACGCAATGAAGATCCGTTCCAATATTCTTTTAGGAAGAGATCTTGATAGGTCAGATCGTTCCTCTGAAAGGTGGAAAACCATGATTCTCGTTGCTTTGGGGCAGAAGAAAATGTTTTCCCGTCCGCTACCGGCATTGCTTCATTTACTCATCTATGTAGCATTTGTTATTACTCAGATCGAATTGATTGAAATTGTAGCAGATGGATTGACAGGAGGTCATCGCACTTTTAGAGAGTCACTTGGTGGTTTTTACACTTTCATGATCAGTTTCATTGAAATACTTTCTTTAGGCGCCCTTATCGCCACTTTTATCTTTTTGTCGAGAAGGAATCTTTTGAAATTACCAAGGTTAAACATGGCCGAATTGAAAGGCTGGCCAATGAAGGATGCCAACTTGATTCTGATTATGGAAATCGTGCTTGTTACATGTATTTTCACAATGAATGGGGCAGATGAAGTTTTGCTGTCAGCTGAAACCGGCGAACCGCTTTCTTATGGCTTTCTGATATCAAGTATTCTGGGGCCTTCCATGTTCGGAGGAATTGATGCGCATACGCTTCATCTATTAGAGCAAATTGGCTGGTGGGGTCATATTCTCATGGTGTTTGCTTTCTTGAATTACCTGCCTTATTCCAAGCACTTACACATTTTGTTGGCTTTCCCTAATACCTATTATTCAAACCTGAATCAAAAAGGGAAATTCAGCAACATGGAATCAGTGACAGCTGAAGTAACGTTAATGCTTGACCCCAATGCAGACCCATATGCTGCTCCGGCAGAACCAACTGGTGAACCACAACGATTCGGCGCTAAGGATGTTACTGATCTTACCTGGAAGAACTTATTGGATGCTTATTCCTGTACAGAGTGTGGTAGATGTACTTCCTCTTGTCCTGCAAATATTACAGGTAAAAAATTATCTCCACGTAAGATCATGATGGATACGCGTGATCGATTGGTAGAGGTAGGGGATAACATTCGCAAAAACGGCAAGGATTACCAGGATGGAAAATCACTTTTAGGTGATTACATTTCTGAAGAAGAAGTTTGGGCTTGTACATCTTGTAACGCTTGCGTCCAGGAATGCCCGGTTAATATTGATCCATTGTCGATCATTGTTGATCTGCGTCGATACCTGGTGATGGAAGAATCAAAAATGCCAACTGAACTTACAGGTATGCTTACTAACATTGAAAACAATGGAGCACCTTGGCAATTTTCACCTAATGACCGTTTAAACTGGGCAAATGAAGACTGATAATAAGATTGAACTCATCCAGCTGGAAGAGAATGGAAAACAACTTTCCCCGATACTTCCGGAACATGTAAAGAATTATCTGATCGATATCGATGGAACGATCTGCGACGATATCCCCAATGAAGAACCAGAGCGAATGGCTACCGCAGCGTTGTATCCTGATGCGTTGGAGACGGTAAACAAGTGGTATGATGAGGGACACATTATTACCTTTTTTACATCACGATTGGAAGAACATCGCACCGTGACTGAGGAATGGTTAAAAATGAATGGGTTTCGCTATCATGGCATGCTTATGGGAAAACCACGAGGTGGCAATTACCATTGGATCGACAATCACATTGTTCGAGCAACACGATATGAAGGTAAATTCACCGATCTTATTGAGAAGAGCGTGAATATTCAGGTTTTCGAAGAATAAATGAATTGATATGAGTACGTTGAAAGTTCCAACAATGGCGGAAATGTTCGCTTCAGGTGAAACACCTGATATTTTGTTCTGGGTTGGTTGCTCGGGCAGCTTTGATGATCGTGCAAAAAAGATCACGAAAGCGGTGGTTAAAATCCTGAATCATTGCAATGTGAAATTTGCCGTACTCGGAACGGAAGAGAATTGCACGGGGGATCCGGCAAAAAGGGCAGGGAATGAGTTTACTTTCCAGATGCAAGCTATGATGAATATTCAGGTACTGAATGGATATGAAGTGAAGAAGATCGTTACGGCTTGTCCACATTGCTTCAACACCTTGAAGAATGAATATCCTGAGTTAGGAGGAAACTATGAAGTAATACATCATACCCAATTGATTCAAGACCTGATTAATACAGGAAAACTTGCACTTAAGGGAGGAGGTACATTCAAAGGTAAAAAGATCACATTTCATGACCCATGTTACCTTGGACGTGCGAACGATGTCTACGATGCTCCACGAGAATTGATCGAAAAACTGGATGCAGAACTTATTGAAATGAAACGATGCAAAACCAACGGGCTTTGTTGTGGTGCGGGTGGTGCTCAAATGTTCAAAGAAGCGGAAAAGGGGAACAAAGAAGTTAACATTGAACGCACGGAAGATGCATTGCAAACACAACCTGAAGTAATTGCAACGGGTTGCCCTTTCTGTAACACGATGATGACGGATGGGGTGAAGCATTTCGAAAAGGAAAATGAGATCAAAGTTCTGGATGTTGCTGAACTCATTGCCAATGCAGCCGAACTTTAAGGAACTTTTTCCTGATCTTACTCCTGATTCAAGGATATGGATCTATACTTCTGACCGTGTATTGACAGAAGAAGAATCAAACAGTATCAGAGAGCAACTGGAATTATTTGTCCAGAAATGGTCTACACATGGTTCATCTATGAAGGCATATTCAGATGTCCTTTTAGAGAGATTTATAGTGATCGCAGCTGACGAGAAATACCTGGCAGCATCAGGCTGCTCTATAGATTCATCAGTACGATTCATTAAAGAAATTGGCGTCGAATTCAAGATTAATTTTTTTGACCGAATGAAAGTCTATGCTTTGACTTCCAATGGGATTTTACAAGTTCCATATCACTCGCTCAAGGAACTATCGGGACAATATTTTGATCCGCTAATCCAAACGCTAGGGGATTTACGCAGCAATTGGCCTGTAAGCGTCTAGCGATCCGATTTCTTGTTCTTAGATTTTACTGGAAAACGTTTGCCTGCTACGATTTTAATATTGTAGAAATGTTGTCTATATACCAGATCTCCGAATCGAATAGATTTATTGTCAAAATCAGTCAGTAAAAAAACAAAGTAATTCGGGACAGAATAACCACCCAACAAACGAATATCATACCTCGGAGCCAAGCCCAGAAACCCTCTCGTAGGAACCGCGCCACCATAGAATTTAGCTTGAATTACACCTCCTAAACCACCCATGATAGCAAACTGCCAATTCCTGATTCGATCGACGTATGCGTAACCTGGAACAGTGCCAATGTCTGCAGCAGAGTAAAATGCGGCTTGTGTTTGTGCTTTTGTAGGGTCAGAAATAAAATCGGGAACAATTTGATTCTTGTCATTTGTAACGCCGAATACATTAAACGTGTTTTTCAAATACCAGGTGTGAACGCGTTGATTGTAATGACCAGTTTTCCCTTTCAAAGCTGACATTTTAAAATCCTTATGATTAAAATACCACACATTCATTGAGAAGGAAGATACTTGCGTAGTAGGTCTGATATCGTTCGGAAAAGTCACATCCAATGTATCATTCCAGAGGTATGCATCTTGTATGGCGTATCCTTTAAAATAGCGAAGATCAACATCACAATAAACTTTTTTAAAAGTGAAATCGAATCCAATATTAAACGGACTGGTTTCGCCAAATTTACTGACTGGCCTTGTATACCCTGGGAGTGGAATACCAAGACGCAACGCAAACCATTTGTAAGAAACCCCGAGTCCAAGTATCGTCCTGTAATTGTTCTTGTACTTGATCTTGGAAAGTTCTTTTGAAAAGGGATAGGTGGTAGAAAAGGGAGCTGACGTAAACCCCAGGTCCCCATAGAGCACCAATTGCTTATTGAAAAGGGTGTAGGGGAGTGTATCCCTTTGGCAATGCCCTGAAGGAATAAAATGAAACAATACGATAGCTATCAGCAATCTATTTTTCAATCCCCTCCAGATTCAAAATGAACGCATATTCCTTTG
>CAIYQV010000095.1 GCA_903928365.1 uncultured Flavobacteriia bacterium | reverse complement strand
CAGAGTATTCCAAATCACTTTTTAAGGATCCGGAGGGATTTGTGAACGGGATTGATAGCTTGATCAACAAAAAAGAGCGTGTTATCGGAGAATTACTCTATTTGAATGATGGACGTGTGCTTGAACGCGATTTTATCCCAGTATTCGAACATGGAGCATATTCGGGTCATACCTGGAAATATCAGGATGTAACTGAATTGTTACATAACAAGGAAAGCCTTGTAAAAACCGAAGACAAATACAGTCGAATCATTGAGAACTTGAAGTTTGGATTGGTCGAGGTGGATCTAAATGAAATTATTACAAAAGTGTATCCAGCGTTTTGTCAACTAACAGGTTACTCTGAAACTGAATTGTTAGGTCAGAATGCGCGGGAACTTTTTGCTTTGAAAGAAGATAAAGAAGACTCAGAAGTACTCAATGAAAAGCGAAAAGAAGGGGTCTCAAATGTGTATGAAAGACGAATTCGCAGAAAAGATGGGAAGATTATTTATCTGATCATCAGTGGCGCGCCCATTTTTAATGATCAGAATGAGATTATAGGTTCTATGGGGATCCATGTGGATATCACAGAACGAAAATTATTGGAACAGGATCTTACCAGTGCAAAAGAGGCTGCATTAGCATCTATGAAGGCGAAGGAAATGTTCCTGGCAAACATGAGTCATGAGATCAGAACGCCTATGAATGTGATCATCGGAATGACGGATTTGATCTCAGATTCCGATCTGAATGCGGATCAGCAGAAATATGTGAACGCAGTAAAAAAGTCTGCAGATAATTTATTGGGATTGATCAATGATATCCTGGACTTTTCAAAGATCGAGGCAGGTCATTTACAATTGGAAGAAACAACTGCAGATGTGCATGATATGTTTAATCAATTGGAGTTAGGATTTACAGAACTGGCTACCAAAGAAGGTATTTCTTTCAGTTGTAAAGTTGAAAATAATATCTCCCATTCATTAGTGTTTGATTCATCCAAACTAAATCAGGTATTGGTGAATTTGATCAGTAACGCCATTAAATTTACAGACAAAGGTCAAGTAAAGATCAGTGCTGAACTTGCTGCTGACCAAGGGAAAACACAAAAAATTCTGTTTAAAGTAAAAGATACAGGAATTGGTATCGACCGCGTCAATCATGAACAGATCTTCAGTACGTTCATACAGGAGGATGCAGGTATTTCCAGGAAGTTCGGTGGAACAGGCTTAGGCCTCTCTATCTCCCGCAGTATTGTTCGTAAAATGGGAGGAGAAATTTCGGTGAACAGCAGAAAAGGCGAGGGCTCAGAATTCTTTTTTGAGCTAGTGTTTCCGCGCATGGATGAAGTGGATTTGCATCAAGATACTGTTCCGCTTGAATCGAATTTAGGAGGAATTAAGATCCTTGTTGCAGAGGATAATGAACTCAATCGGCTTCTTATCTCTTCCGTACTCAATAAGGAGAAGGTATTTCACCGCATAGCTGAAAATGGGAAGCAAGCGATCGAGTTTCTGCAAAAGGATTCGTACGATATTATCCTGATGGATATTCAAATGCCTGAAATGGACGGGATCACGGCAACCAGAATGATCAGGGAGCAACTGCACATGAACATTCCAATCGTTGCGCTTTCAGCAAATGCTACAGCGGATGATACTCGAAAATATATTTCTGTGGGAATGAATGCACATGTTCCTAAACCATTCAAAAAAGAACATCTTTTTGATGTGGTAAAAAGCGTGTTACAGCATGAAGATGAAATGCGAGAAGAGGATGCTGTAACAATAGAATCGAACGCTTCCTATTCAACTGTGGAATTGGATCAGATTGGAGGAGGTGATGATGGTTTTGTTCTTTCGGTACTTCAAACGTTTGTTACAACCATTCCGATTCAATTGGAAAACATCGTAAAGGCAGCGATATCAAAGGACGCCGAGTATGTTCGGTCGGTTGCTCACCAAATCAAGCCCTCCATAGATTTATTGCATATTCATGCGGTGAAGGAACTAATAAGATCCATCGAAAGGGAGGCGTCTGAATCAGCACCTGACTTTTCCAAAATGCAACTTTCTGTTGATTCCTTCAATAAACTTCTAAACGGCGTAATTAAAGAGATTCAATGGAGGCTTGATCAATAGATCTCGTGAGTCATTTTCATTTTGATCCCCAAGTCGCTCATAATACTTTCATGGTAAGTTTTACTGACGCTGATGAAT
>CAIYQV010000094.1 GCA_903928365.1 uncultured Flavobacteriia bacterium | reverse complement strand
GTTTGGGCCGTCCATTGGGGAGTTCCGTTCTGAAGTAAAGTGACAGACGACTCTGCGAGTTCCTTGCGTGTTTCTTTGTCAATGGTTACGACGGTGAGATCAAACGTATACGCCTTGCCTCCCGGTCGTGCATTGAAATCCGGGCATTCTGTTAAAAATCCGGTGGAGGCTGGTTCATCCTTTAGCTCGCCAGTGAGTTTTAGTTTGACAGGTTCCTGACGATCACTGGTGAACACTTCTATTTCATAAGAAAACCTTCCTTTTGAGTGCGGGTTGACCTGAAATCGCAGATAGATCGAGCTGTCTTTTTCCATGCTGTTCGAACGTGCGAGGTATACGACCTCACTTGTTTTCACTACGCGTAATACAAATCCTTTTTTAGGGCCGAAATTCGTGAGTTTGAAATCTACAAATCGGTCGTCATAGCTGTTCAATGCCCCAAAGTCGTATTTCAACTTGTCGAAAGTGATCTGGCCAAAACAAACAGAAGAGAAAAAGGTAAAAACAAGGATGAAGTGTTTCATTTGTGCGGAATGGGAGACGGTTGTTTATAATCCAACATGAATCAAATGTAACAGTAAGATTTTGAAAATTCGAACACAGTCCTTTAATCAGATATACCACATCTTCACTTTTCACCTCGAGCAATGTCGAGAGGCAAATCTTCGAATTTTCAAATGTTCAAATCACCAATTCCCCCAACACACTACCTTTATACCATGACAAAAAAAGCCAATTCCCTCATCGACGAAACATCACCATACCTACTTCAACATGCTTACAATCCTGTGAATTGGGTGCCATGGTCGAAAGAGATTTTTGATCGCGCAAAGAAGGAAGATAAGTTGATACTGGTGAGTGTGGGCTATTCGGCTTGTCATTGGTGCCATGTCATGGAGCATGAAAGTTTTGAAGACGAAGAGGTTGCTGAGTTAATGAATCGCCATTTTATCTGTGTCAAAGTGGATCGGGAAGAACGTCCGGATGTGGACCAGGTCTACATGACAGCCGTGCAATTGATGACGCAGAAAGGGGGTTGGCCGTTGAATTGCTTCACCTTACCTGATGGTCGGCCGGTATTTGGGGGGACCTATTTTCCCAAAGAGCAATGGAAACATGTGCTGCGCTCTTTGGAACATACATATCGCAATGACAGGCAACGAACGCTCGAATATGCACATGCGCTGGCCGATGGAGTAAAGAACAGTGAGTTGATCGAAAAACCGGTTACAGGTGTCCATTTTTCGGAGGAAAAGTTGCACGAACTGGTATTGCGCTGGTCGCGAAATTTCGATCGGATGGAAGGTGGTGGAACTCGTGCGCCTAAATTTCCTTTGCCCAATAATTTGGACTTCTTGCTGTACTATGCTGTTCGATTTCAGGATCAGAAGGTAAAAGACCATGTGGAACTTACGCTCGATAAAATGGCTATGGGCGGGATTTATGATCAGATTGGGGGAGGATTTGCACGTTATTCGGTCGATATGCTCTGGAAAGTGCCGCATTTTGAAAAAATGCTCTACGATAATGCCCAGTTACTTCACACCTATGCCAATGCCTACAAGGTTTTTGGGAAAGCGCTCTACAAAAGGGTTGTTTACCAAACGATCTCATGGATGGAGCGCGAACTTCTTAGTAAAGAAGGTGCGTTGTTTTCAGCTTTGGATGCAGATAGCGAGGGGGAGGAAGGAAAATTTTATTGCTGGAATGAGAATGAACTCAAAGCTACGCTTGGGATCGAGTTGGATTGGGTGAAACGGTTTTATTCCATTGATCAGCAAGGATTCTGGGAGGAGCAGGATGCCCATATTTTACTTCGTCGAATTTCGGATGAAACATGGATGAAACAGGAGGGAATAAGTAGTGAGGATTTTGAGAATAAATTACAGCAGATTAATCAAGCCCTCCTGGATGAACGTTCGCACCGCGTGCGACCGGGAACGGATACTAAAAAGCTCACTTCCTGGAATGCAATGGCCGTTAAAGGTTTGTGCAGTGCTTATTCGGTTTTCAGAGAGGAAGAATTCCTTCATCTTGCAGAAAAGATCATGCGTTGGTTGGAATCTAAACAGATAGATGATCAAGGTATGCTTTATCGTTCATCAGATGAAAAAGGAAAGAAGATTCCGGGATTCCTGGAGGATTATGTCCATACCTCCGAAGCTTTTATGGCCATGTACTCGGCTACTTTTGATGCCGAATGGTTGTTCAAGGCCCAAAAACTGGCAGACAGATCGTTGCACTTGTTTGGCGACCCGGAAAGTCAAATGTGCTTTTTCACCGCAGCGGAAACCGAGCTAATTGCACGGAAAATGGAGCTGAATGACAACGTGATTCCTTCGGGTAACTCTGTCATGGCAAATCTTCTGTTCGAACTTGGACATTACCTGGGTAATTCAGAATTCATCGCACGTTCATCACAGATGCTGGCCAATATCTATGATGGCATGGAGCAATACGGTTCAGGATATTCCAACTGGGGAATACTTTTACTAAAACAAACCGGACCTTTTATGCAATTGGTGATTAGCGGTGAGGAATCGAAAAATCAAGCAGATCATTGGAGCCAAAAGTACTTTCCCGATGTCCTGTTGGCCGTTAAAGGAAGGGAAGATCTTCCCTTGACGGAAGGAAAAGGTCGGGGAGCGGAACTGAGTTTTTACCTCTGTGTCGATGGGGCATGTTCCTTGCCCTGCGATTCAGCTGAAGAAACGATGAGAGCAATACAGCAGAACAGGCATGCGACCGACAGTTATTCATAAAG
>CAIYQV010000093.1 GCA_903928365.1 uncultured Flavobacteriia bacterium | reverse complement strand
TACAGAAAGCATCGAGGCGTGTGATCAATGTGATTCCTGTGTTTCGTTCAATACAGGTAACTCCCTCAACGTTTACGAACTGGATGCCGCCTCCAACAATTCGGTGGATGACATCCGAGGACTGATCGATCAGGTACGCATTGCGCCACAGCTTGGAAATTACAAAGTGTATATCATCGATGAGGTGCACATGTTGTCTACCTCGGCATTTAATGCATTTCTAAAAACACTCGAGGAGCCGCCGAAGCATGCGATCTTCATTTTAGCGACTACCGAAAAACACAAGATCATCCCAACCATTCTTTCGCGTTGTCAGATCTTCGATTTCGCTCGAATTAAGGTGAAAGACATTGCTGATCACCTAGCTTCTGTAGCTACTAAGGAGCATATTACGGCAGATCCGGAGGCACTTCACCTGATAGCTCAGAAATCCGATGGTGCGCTTCGTGACGCATTGTCCATTTTTGATCAAATCGTCACTTTCTGCGGAAACAATTTGACCTACAAGCATGTGATCGAGAATCTGAACATGCTCGATTACGATTATTACTTCCGTGTAGTTGAAAGTGCTCAAAAAGAAGATATCCCATCGTCATTACTCCTTTTAAATGACATTATTGAGAAAGGTTTTGACTCCCACAACTTTATCATCGGATTGGCTGACCATTTTCGGAATCTACTTGTTTGCAAGGACATGCGTACGGCATCCTTACTCGAAGTAGGTGAAACCGTGGAACAGCGATTTATTGATCAATCCAAACAGATCGACACTCCGGTCATTCTTCGTTCACTCGCCATTTTGAGCAAAGCGGATGTGGAATACAAATCCTCTAAAAACCAACGCTTACTCGTCGAACTGGCGCTCATGCAGTTGTGTTCGCTCCGACAGGAGCAGGAAAAAAAAAATGGCTGACGGATCCCGTTGACATTCTTCCCTTTCCTTCCCAGAACCTTCGAGAGAAAGCAACTCCGGCTCCACGTAATGTTGCACCCGCAGTCAGACAGCCCATCCTGGTTCAACAACAACCTGAACCAAAAATTGCTACAGTTCCTACGGGGCAATTAAATTCAGGCAATGTCTCCATCAAGAAATTACTGGAGAAAAAGGAGGAAGAGGCCGCTGCGCATTCCTTACGAGAAGACCTGCCTAAAGAATCCTACAGCTTCGATCAAATCAAGATGTTGTGGCGTCGACATGCATTTGTTTTAAAGGACAGAGGTTTGGAAACATTTTACAACGCATTGATCAAGCGGGATCCAATTGATTCAGGAGATCATGTTTACCAAATGGAACTGGACAATCAGATCCAGATCGATTACATCAATCCGCATCTTTCGGAAATGGTGGATTATCTGCGTAAAGAAGTCAAAAATTACCTCATCCGTATTGAATTGAAACTAAGCGAAAATCCAGAGGAAGAGGTGAAATTTCTCACCGGAAAAGACAAATTTGCTGCATTAGCCAGGAAAAACCCGAATCTTCATACCTTGAAGAACCTGTTCAATCTCGATATCGAATTCTAATCAAAATTTTACACGTAACTGTATCGTAATATCCGATTTACGATTTCCATTGATCTGTTCGGCTCCAGAACTAATCACAGAACGATTGTTGTAAATAAAGTTGCCATAGCGCACCCAGAGGTCGAAGTGTTTCAAGAAAGTATAACGCACCAACACATAGGCACGACTTCCCTGGTAGTAATAAGAAGGTACAGCAAATACATACAGCGCATTATTCTCATAAGTGTAGATTCGCGTGTCGTAGCTATCGGTATCAAATAAAGCATAACGCAGGGAAAGATCGAACGGCAGGCTTTTAGGCTTAAACAGAATGTCCTGGGTAATAATCAATCCATCTTCGTGTGTTGAACTTGGACGGTCAATGGTTACATATTCAATGCGCGATTTAATAGTGAAGAACTCGCTGATGGCATAACTCAGATTTAATCTGTAATTGCGCTGTACCACATCTTCGATCGGTGTGACTAGACCTACTTGTTCACGGGCATTTTTCTGACGCAATTGCTGTCTGAAACGCGCGTAAATTTCCAGCTGCTTGTTTGGTTTATACGAAGGCTGGATCAGAAACTCATTCCCAGAGGTAGGCGCATCGACCTGGTATTTCATCCATGGAAAGGTGAAAATATCAGCATATGAACTTATAGTCCAAACCGGACTTAACTTCAATTTCAAGCCGGCATAGAGTCCGTTTTCGTTTTGGGTATTGCTACCTTCAGAAAAACCACTATTGTAGAACGTCTGATAGCCTCGGTCGTAGTCTCTGTAGAGCAAGCTGAATGAAGCTCTGGAATCCAGCGAGAACAAAACACCATGCAAATGTGCCCAAGTCCCGTTATAGGAAGATCGAGAAGCTTCTCCAAAGAAATTGAAATTCTTCAACACATACGAATAGTCAGCACTGAGAGAAAAGAACTCTTTTCCTCTGAAATCGAATTGATTATACGGCGCTATCGTTTTGTTAAAATCCTTGTCATACCCTTGATACACCCCAGCTACACCCATTTGGAAATTCCGTTGGCGGAATCGCAAATTAGCCCCAGCGATCTTTTCAGTAAGCGCATCTTTTCGTTCAATTTCTGTATTTGTTCGGTGTAAACCGGAAAGGTTGATCGATGAAACAAACTCCAGGTCATCGTACAAAGAATCAGACAAGACGGAAGCATCCACTTTTTTTACAGAACCAAAAGCGAGCAGCGACAAGGGTCCCAATCCTAAGTCGATTGCGGCACCTCGCATGAAGCGCGACTCATCCACAGACGTATAAGGGCGGATCGGATTAGCTGTTTTCTTAATATTGGTTACATCCGCCGTTTTACCGAATGCATACCCTGACCAGAAATTCAGTGCCTGACCTATCTGAACCTGATAATCTCCAAGTGCGACTGCTTTGATGTATTTCCCACCCTTAAAATAAGCATGAGCTGAGTAAAAATCGAATCCATTGGGTTGTGTTCCATTGAAAAACTGTTCACCGGGATCCTTATCAGCCGTTATTCCGAAACTCAGGTTCGTTCGGTAGCTGTAACGAAATCGGGAATAGTAATGATCAGCATTTCCATAATAATAAGAATTACTGTTCTGTAGTAATGAATCAGAAACGGTTTGATATCCGCTTTTCTGTTCCGGTACGCGCTGATACCTTGTAAACCATTCAAAGTTCCCTTGTTCGATCGCCTCCTTGAAGGAGATATGCAAATTATCCAATCGGTCATCTACACGCACAAACGGAAGTACTAATTGAATCGTTTGCAGATCCCAGTATTCTAAACTTTGCAACTCGTAAATCGTGATAAGCTTACCAAACAGTTTGATATGCAACAAAAGATCAGAGATCTGCACATCCGTAAGCAAATTCAATTCTTCCAGATCATCCACAGTCGCACCATTCAGATTCATGGGATGCTCATAATAGTAATTGAGCGCTTCGATCACGTTGGTAAGATCGATATCCTCTGATTCGAGTTGCTCAGAAATAAATTCGATGCGCTGCTGAACAATATCGCTCTTCTCCTGTGCATTGACCTTTCCAATTGCACTCGCAAACAGCAAAATCAGTAGGTATCTAAACGAACGAAACATCTATTTACGGCAATAAGTAAGACCGAAATGAGGCGACCAACCTAATTGTTGATGATAGGCACTTCCCAGATCCAATTGAAGCGATTTCATTTTGTATCCAAATCCAAAGGTCACTTCCACCGGTTGAGAAGCCACCCCTGCTCTAAAAAAGAATTGTTTTGCGATCATATAATCCAGACCGACCTTCAGTCGAATCGGATATTCCAGATTTTTCTCTGCCTCTGCAACCACCGTGAGTTTTTCCGAAAAAGAATAACTTGTACCCAACCTCATTACTGTTGAGAAACGGTCATCCTGATAAGAAGATAATTTGGCTCTTCCAAGATTGAAAACACTCATCCCTACCCGCCATTTTTCAGTAAGAAGTCCGAGTATGCCAAATTCGGCTGTGACGGTTTGTTTGGAACCATACATTTCACTCAACCGAAGACTCTGGTAATTCATTTGTACCCCTGCCATGAACTTCTCACTTAGCTTCATACTGTAGCCTAAGCCGCCACGAAAAGTTCTGAAATTGGTATAACCGTATGACTGGGCTCCCATCGAGATGACTCCCTTTTTCAGCGGTTGTATATATACAAATCCCTGTGATTGCAATTCCTTCAATAAAAAACGGTTTTCATAAGAAACACCAACCGATAGTTTTGTCACTTCAGCCAATGCACCGGGGTTGTGATGATAAGCCCATGCATCAGACAAAGCCACAGAAGCATTTGCCATGGAATTTGATCGTGCTCCGGCAGGCAACCATCCCTGAGACAGTAAACTGATAGGCAGAAGGATAAATAGAAGCAGTGCAGTTTTCAGCATGCCTAAAAATAGTTTTTTTTATTCAAACATTTTAAGATTTGATGAATTGAAAATTCGAACAGTTGAAGATTTAATAATTTGATAATTTGAAAATTCGAACATTTGAAGATTTGAAGATTTGATGATTTGATGATTCAAATAGATCTTCCGAATAGCGAAGCGTTCAAATTTTCAAATCCTCAAACTTCTTAAATTCTTCTGCATCACTGATCAAGTAGGGTTCCTGCAATGCCAGCATGTCCATAATTCTTAGCATCTCCGGGTATTGTTCTGCCTTTACATCATGTAAAACGGCCCTTACACCGATCAACTGGATCTCTCTAAAATGACGCTCATTCAGGATTTCATAAAAGCATCTGTTGTTGCTCAGCTTACGGTATTGCGGAAAGTCTGTATTTTTATCTTCCATGATCTAAAAATACAATGTAACTCACTTAAACTGCATGACCAAAAAAGAAAAAGCGCATTACATCATGGAAGAACTGGAGCATCTGTATCCGGAAACTCCTATTCCATTGGATCATTCGGATGCCTTTACCCTACTGATCGCCGTGCTTCTTTCTGCGCAATGCACCGATGAACGGGTAAATAAGATCACGCCGTTGCTCTTTGCCAAAGCAAAAACGCCTCAGGACATGATTCAGCTTTCGGTCGAAGAAATTCGTGAGATCATCAAGCCTTGCGGACTTTCTCCGAGAAAATCTCAGGCTATTTTTGACCTCTCACACATCATTCTGGACAAACATGCAGGTGCTGTTCCCGATAGTTTTTATGCGTTAGAAGAGCTTCCGGGCGTAGGGCATAAAACGGCTTCTGTGGTCATGTCACAAGCATTTGGCGTTCCGGCATTTCCTGTAGACACGCACATTCATCGATTGCTTACACGTTGGGGCATGACTTCCGGCAAAAACGTAGAAGAAACAGAAAGGGATGCAAAAAAGGTCTTCCCGGAAGAAAAATGGAATAAGCTTCATTTGCAGATCATTT